>DATHYN010000109.1:0-12359 GCA_035459145.1 Anaerolineae bacterium
TCTTGACCATTTCGGTTATCTTTTTTGCAATTTCTGGTATATTATTCATTAGGGCATCCTCTGAACTTTGTTTTTTGTCTTAATTCAAAATATCAGTTGATGCCCTTTTTTGCAATTCATGACAAGTCGTTAATGCACCCCACAAATACCAACCTTTACATCAGCTTAATCAATTATCGAACTCAGATTAACTTAAACTGTTGTTAGAGCATAATCATAAGGGATATTAAGTTGAGTCACTCATAATAAGAAACAGTGAACAATGATTTAAAATATCCTCTAATCTCTTAACATCTTTTTACTACTCCCCTTCTAAATTACTCTGTTCGTTCCTCTTCTCCCCACGGCAGTTCCCCCACCCCCTCCACCCGCCCCACCAACCGCAACATCTCCGTCAACACCCCCACATCATCAATCTCCTCTAACCGCGCCTGCCACACCCCATCCACCTCCCCAAACCGATCCACCAACAATTGCCACACCGCCGTCTGCAGCCCCTTAACACGCCCCTGCTCCAATCCCTGCTCCAATCCCTGCTCCAATCCCTGACGCAAGCCAATTTCATACGGATCAAACACATACGGTTCCTGCAATACATTTAATTCACTCATCACATCCTCTCCTACATTCTCTAAAGCCGCTAACGGGCTATAAATGTCCGTAAAATACATTAAAAAACTTTTTTGCTTCTCTGTCAAGTCAGCATGATTAGCAATCGTCCGCCAACTCGCCAACCGTGATGCCACCGGCTCGGCCATCGGCATCACCGCCGACAACGCCGCCGCCACCGGCTCCAACCGTGCCGCATACACATCCCCCGCCAAATCCCGCAAATTAATCTGCCAATACGACAATTCCATATATACCTGTCCCCCAATCTCTTCCCGATACCGTCGCAAACGAATCGCCGCCTCTCCCACCGGCAACAACATCATCACCACCGGTAAAACCAATCGCCCTTTCAATAACCGCAACAAGGAATAATATTCGAACATCCGCGCTGGCATCTTCTCCTTCCGACTCGCTTCCACCTCCACATGTAATAATATCACCTCCGGCTGACCATCTAACCGCTCCACCTCGGCCACAATATCCGCAACCCGCCGCAACGAATCCGGCAAATTAATCCCTAACTCCTTATCAATAAACTGCATCGTCTCCCAGCGCAACAAGGCCGCCTCCCTCGGCAAAAACAACCCCATCACCTCCGGTAAGAACCGGCGTAACAACTCTTTAAACAACGCATCATGCGGAATTCTTGGTATCTCTCTCGTCATCAAAACCTCCAATGCTCAAGTAACTCTCTATTACTCAACGCATCCCAACCCGTTTTGACGACATCACGTCACAATTTGTCTATTTCTCTTACAACTTCACCCTCTCCCCTCACCGATACTTCGACACCCACCCATTCCCCTTCTCCCAATACCGCCACGGCCGTGAAAACCACGGCTCCGGCGTCTTCCCCAACCCCACCCTCGGCCCCACCGCCACCTCTCCCACCCCATCCCCCACCTCCAACCACAACGCACCCCCACCCCCACATAAATCAACACCATTAAACGCACCCCCAATTCCCATCCCCTTCGCTAATTTCGCTGGCCCATTCGTCCACGCCTTACGCTTCACCCCCGGCCGCAATAACTTGATCACCCCCTCCCCCGCCACCGGCTCCACCGCCCGCACCAGCACCGCGTTCGCCTCCCCCTCCTCCCCCGTCACCACATTGAACATCCAATGCACACCATACGTAAAATACACATACGCCACCCCCGCCCGCCCAAACATCACTTCCGTCCGCGCCGTCGGCCGCCCCCCGTTCTTCGATCCATGACAGGCTAAATCCGGCCCCTCATCACTATCACAATACGCTTCCGTCTCCACAATCCGCCCCACCACCCTCTTCCCCGCATACGGCCCACTCCCCCACTCCCGCACCAAATATTGCCCCAACAAGGCCGGCGCCACCTGCCGCGCCGGCCGCGCGAAAAACGGCCGTTCCAACCGCTCCCCCACTACACCACCCCCAAACAATGCAATATAAACGCATACTCAAACGCCACCTCATCCAAATAATCATACCGTCCCGACGAACCCCCATGTCCCGCCCCCATATGAATCTTCAATAACAACAAATTATCATCCGTCTTATATTGCCGCAACTTCGCCACCCACTTCGTCGGCTCCCAATATTGCACCCGAGGGTCATTCAACCCACCCGTCACCAACAAATGCGGATACGCCCCCGCCTGCAAATTATCATACGGCGAATACGACATCATATACTCAAAATAGGTCTCATCATTCGGATCCCCCCACTCCTCATACTCCGTCACCGTCAACGGAATCGTCGGATCCATCATCGTGTTAACCACATCCACAAACGGCACCCCCGCCACCACCACCTGAAACAGCTCCGGCCGCAAATTAACCACCGCCCCCATCAACAACCCACCCGCACTCCGTCCCGAAATCGCCAATCGCTCCGGCCGCGTATACTTCTCCGCAATCAGATGTTCCGCACACGCAATAAAATCGGTAAACGTATTTTTCTTCTTCAAAAACTTGCCATCATAATACCAACTGCGCCCCATCGCCCCGCCACCACGCACATGGGCAATCGCAAAAATCACTCCTCGATCCAACAAACTAATCCGCTTATGGTCGAACGATGGCTCTACCGTATGCCCATACGATCCATACCCATACAAAAAGAGTGGATTGTCCCCATCCCGCTCCATCCCTTTCCGATACACCATCGATATCGGAATCTGGGCCCCATCCTCGGCCGTCGCCATCACCTGCTCCATCTCATAATTAGCCGGATCATACCCCCCCAAAACAGGCTCTTGTTTTAGCAGAGTCCATTCATGCGCCTTCATATTATAATCATAGACCGTTGGTGGCGTCACCAACGACGCATAACGCAACCGGACCACATCCGTCTCAAACAGATAATTATCCTGCAACCACACCGCATAAATCGGCTCCGGAAAATCAACCCCATGACGCTCACCTGTCGTCGGCTCCACAATATCCATAAACCGCAACCCATTGCGCCGCCCCGTTAATACCCAAAAATTGGCAAATGGTGTGATACTATCTATCTTAACAGCCTCATCATACGGCCACACATCCTCCCACGCCGCCAACACGTGATTATTCACCGGTGCTCGCATCAACTTTGAATTAACCGCCCCATCCTTATCTGTCACAATCAAGAAATCATCCCCCGCCTGCTCCACCGTATACCGATGCCCTTCCTCGCGCGGCGCCACCACTTGCCACTCTCCCAATGGATCATCGGCTACCAAATAATGCACCTCTGTCGTTAATTTACTGCTCAGCGTAAACGTCAAATACTGTTTATTCTGCGTCGCCGCCACCTCATACAGATAAAAGCGTTCATCATCTTCCTGAAAAATAACCGCATCAGCTTCCGGCTCCGTCCCCAACTGATGTCGTTTAACGCAAAACGGCCGTTGCGTCTCATCCAATACCAAATAAAATAGCGTCCGACTATCCGCCGCCCACGCAAACGTTGTCCACAAATTATCAATCCCCGCCAACAACATCTCCCCCGATTCCAAATCTTTCACATACAATGAATATTGATCACTCCCCGTCACATTCGCCGTATACGCCAACAGGTTCTGATTAGGACTCACCAACCAAAGCCCTAACTTAAAATAGGGCACTTCCGCCGCCAACACATTCTCATCCAAAATAATCGCTTCATCCCCACCCCCAACCGGCCGCCGACACAAAACCTTATACTGCTTCCCCGCCTCTGTCCGCGTATAATACTCAAAAGCCCCCCTCTGCGCCGGCACCGTCCTATCATCTTCCTGCATCCGCCCCACCAACTCATCATACAACTCCTCCTGCAACCCCTTCAAATGCGCCGTCTGCGCTTCTGTATAACCGTTTTCCGCGCGCAAATAAGCCAACATCCCCTCATTCTCACGCTCACGCAACCAATAATAATCATCAGCCCACTCCCGCTCATGATTACGAAACGTCTGCCGCTTCTTCGCCGCTACCGGGACCACAACTTTCTTATCCATTTGCTCGCTCATACAGTTATCCTTTTCTTCTCTGATGATTACTAAAATCGATGTCCAAGCATCCCCCAAAATGATAAAGCAAAACCCCCATTTATACAAACCACACCCCTCCAATTAATTCACCATCTCCCCAAAAACAAAAAATGAAAATTCTCCTATAAAAAATCCGTCTCCTCTTGCCACCCCCTCCAAATCAATTATAATTGATACAAAATATCAATAAAGGACAAGGATTGCCCATGAAATTCATAAAAATTACCTTTTTTATCTGCTTCGCCCTCCTCCTCAACGCCTGTCAGACCGATACCAACCCATCCACCAATGTCAATAGTGACCCCAACGCCCCTCTCACCCTTCCCACCATCGAACCGATCCCCTCGGCCCCCCTCAACATCGTCGCCACCACCAGCCTCATCAGCGACATCATCCACCAAATCGGCGGCCAACAAATCAACCTCATCACCATCATCCCCACTGGCCAAGACGCCCACTCCTTTGAAACCAGCCCCCAAGACCTCGCCGCCATCGAAACCGCCGACCTCATCTTCATTAACGGCTGGGGGCTCGAAGAAGGCCTCCTCGCCGACATCGAAGCCGCCGCCACCGCCCCCATCATCCCCATCTCCGCCAACATCTCCCCCCTCGCCATCCTCAATGACGATGACCACGGACATGATGACGACGAACACAATGACGAACATGATGACGAGCACAACGACGAACATGACGACGAACATGATGACGAACATGACGACGAACACAATGACGAACATAATGATGAACACAAACACACCGGCCCCGATCCCCACGTCTGGTTTAACCTCGACCATGTCAACCAATGGGCCTCCAATGTCGCCCTCATCCTCACCGCCGCCGACCCCGATAACGCCGCCCTCTACCAAACCAATCTCGACCGTTACACCACCACCCTCGCCGAACTCGAAACCTACACCCAAACCCAACTTGATACCATCCCCCCCACCAACCGCCGTCTCGTCACCAACCATGACGCCTTCGCCCATTTCGCCGCCGCCTACAACTTCACCATTATCGGCACCATCATCCCCGGTAACAGCACCAACGCCGAACCCTCGGCCCGCCAACTCGCCGCCCTCGTCGACACCCTCCGCCAAGAACAAATTTGCACCATCTTCACCGAAACCAGCACCAACCCCCGCCTCGCCCAAACAGTCGCCGCCGAGCTCGACCATTGCCCCCAAGTCCAACTCCTCTCCCTCGCCACCGGCTCCCTCTCCCCTGATCACCCTACCTTTATCGACATGTTCCGCTATAATATCGACACAATTGTTACCGGCTTACAATAAATAGAATTGAGGTACCCGCAGTATGTTCACCCAACTCCAATACGATTTTTCTATCGCCTGGCGCAACATTACCAGCCGACGGCTACAAACGGCCGTTACCATCCTCGTCATCGGCCTCACCATCTCCCTCTTCGTCACCATCAACATCCTCGGCGATAGCGTCCGCCGCGGCATCGCCGACGCCAGCGACCCGTTCGGCGTCCTCGTCGTCGGCCCCAAAGGCAGTGGGCAACAGCTCGTCCTCAGCACCATCCTCCTCCAAGGGCTCCCCGTCGGCTCCATCGACGACCACATCTACGAAGAACTTCAAGCCGATGAACGCGTCGCCCTCGCCGTCCCCATCGCCATGGGGGACAATGTCGGTGGGGCCCGTATCATCGGCACCAACCTCGACTTCTTCCAACTCAGTCGCGACGACGATGACGGCAACACCTTCCAACTCGCCCAAGGTGACTTCTTCGACCACGACTTCGAAGCCGTCCTCGGCAGCAGCACCGCCGCCGCCCTCGGCCTCACCCTCGGCGACCAATTCTTCCCCGCCCACGGCGTCGAACGCGCCTTCGAAGATGACCACCACGGCGAAGCCCCTTACACCGTCGTCGGCATCCTCGCCCCCAGCAACACCCCCTACGATAATGCCGCTTTCGTCACCACCGACAGCGTCTGGCAAAGCCACGATGGCGTCACCCACGATGACGACGACGACCACCACGATGACGACGACGACCACCACGATGATGATGACGACCACCACGATGACGAAGAGGACCATGCCGACGAACCCACCGGCCCCCAACTCAACGCCCTCGATGACGAACTCACCGCCGCCACCGGCCGGCTCACCGCCATCCTCGTTAAACCAGCCAGCGTCGCCGTCACCAGCCTCATCTGGCAAGATTTCTACAACGGTACCGAAGCCCAAGCCGCCTACCCTGGCCAAGAACTCGGCCTCATCTTCGATATGATGCGTCAGGCCGAGCGTATCCTCAGCTTCATCGGCTATCTCGCCGCCCTCATGGCCGGCCTCACCCTCCTTCTCGCTATCTACAGCGCCACCCTCGCCCGCGAGCAAACCATCGCCATCATGCGCGGCCTCGGCGCCAGCCGCGGCACCATCGTCCGCATCATCCTCTTTGAAGCCCTCCTCGCCGCTATCATGGGCGCCCTCGCCGGCCGCCTCATCGGCTACACCACCGGCTGGCTCATCGCCACCGCCATCACCGAGCAATCCGCCATCGCCATTCCCGTCCGCTTCATGCCCGAACTCGAACCGTTCCTCTGGCTTCTACCCATCGCCCTCGGCATCCTCGGCGGCCTAATACCCGCCATCTTCGCCTACCGCGTCAATGTCATCGACAAACTATTCCCCCAATAATGAAAATATGCACCCCCATACATTTTCGGATACAATAATCCTATGACTAATTTTGACCAACAATTAACCACGTACGCCCAATTAATTGTCCGCACCGGACTTAACCTTCAACCAGGCCAACGCCTCCTCATCAACACCAAAGGCTCCACCCTCTCCCTTGCCCCGCTCATCCGCCGAGTTGCCACCCAAGCTTATGAAATGGGTGCTTACTTCGTTGATGTCATCTGGGCCGATGAAGAGCTAGAGCGCATCCGCTACCAAAACGCCCCCAAAGAATCTTTCAGCGAATACCCTGACTGGCGTTTCCGTGGTGCCCTCGATTTCGCCAAACGTGGCGACGCCATGCTCACCATCCTCGCCGCCAATCCTGACGCCCTCAGCGGTGTCGATGCCCAACTGATTACCCAAACTGAAAACATCCTCGCCCACCATCGTGGCCCTCTCCGCCAAGAAACGGGCAAAGGACGCGTCAACTGGTGTGTCGCCGCCGCCCCCGCCCCCGGCTGGGCCAGCAAAGTCTTCCCCGCAATTGATGACCGTGAACAGCGCATCAATCAACTTTGGCAAGCCATCTTCGACATTTGCCGCCTCTCCGCCAGCGACCCCCTCGCCGCTTGGGAACGTCACATCAGCAATCTCGTCACCCGCCGCCAATACCTCACCGATAAAGGGTATGACCTCCTCCATTTCACCGGCCCCGGCACCGACCTCAAACTCGGCCTCCCCGCCGGTCACATCTGGCAAGGTGGCCGCAGCCTCACCCAACAAGGCACCCACTACACCCCCAACCTCCCCACCGAAGAAGTTTTCTCCCTCCCTGACCGCAGTCGGGCCGACGGGCATGTCACCACCACCAAACCCCTCAGCCTGATGGGCAACCTCATCCCTAAATTCACCCTCACCTTTAAAGATGGTGGTGTTACCAAAGTTAGCGCTGACCAAGGTCAAAATTTCCTCGAAAAATTAATTAGTACCGATGACGGTGCCCGCCACCTCGGCGAAGTCGCTCTAGTCCCCCACAGCTCCCCCATCTCCCAATCCGGCCTCCTCTTCTACAACACCCTCTTCGACGAAAACGCCGCCTCCCACGTCGCCCTCGGCAACGCCTACAAAATGTGCCTCGAAGGTGGCATCCACATGGACGATGAACAATTCGCTGCCGTTGGTGGCAATAACAGCCTCATCCATGTCGACTTCATGCTCGGCTCTGGCGACATCAATGTCGATGGCATCACCCCTGACGGCACCACCGAGCCCATCATGCGTGACGGCGAATGGGCCTTCGACGTCTAAACCTGTAACACCCTCAAGGGAGGTAGTGCGAGTTGCCAACTCGCACCACCTCCCTACACAACCATACAACCAAAACAAAACCTACCATTCCCCAACCAAACAACGTTTGCCCTAAAAACAGACATTTTTTGTCCTGTTTGCATGACAAACGTTTAAACTTGCCCATGCTAAAATAAGAGATATCTATCTTTATTTCTATCCCATCTCTTAAAAGGAACGTTGGCATGCGCTATTATTCAATCCCCTTAAAAAAGTTGAAATCTATAACTATTTCCCTTTTTAGTTCAGTTCTACTCCTCATATTCGCCTTTTGGGTACACACTCTGATAAAACCAGTAGACCCTCATCTTTTGTTTGAATCGACGTCAGATCCCATGACCGGGTCCTGGGCGGGTATTGCCAACAATGTCCCCTTGCAACAGATAAACGTACATATGGATGCGTTGCAAGCCGACACCTTACAATTCTCCTTGCTGGGGACTGATGTAACGGCCGTTCGCCATAACAACACCACCTTCAATACCCACGGCTGGGCCGGCACCCTCACCAATGACCCCCACAGTTCAGTTGTCCTCTATGGCCACAACAACAACATGATCGGCAAAATCCAATACAATGGACAACTATACATCATCACTAAGCAAAACAATACCCAACAACTCATCAAAATCTTAGACCAACCCATCCTCCACGAAGCCGAGTTCACCATGCCACCATCACAAACATATCAACAAAATTTAGCCAATCAATCATTGATGGATAAAACGACCTTTGTCGATGATGGTTCTATCATCGATATTATGGTTATATACACCGATGATGCCCGTGCCTCAGCTGGTAGCACAGAACTGTTTGAGACAGAACTAGCCTGGGCCGTCTACGAACTAAATTTAGCCGCTATCAATAGTGGCGCTAACTTTCTCTTTCAACTCGTCCATACCGCTGAAATCGATTATGATGAAGCCACCGGCGATGGCTCTGATCTCGCCTCAAAAATCGCCAATGGTTCCGATGGATATTATGACGATGCCCCCATTTGGCGTGACACCTATGGTGCTGATCTGGTCTCTATTTGGATGGAGGATGCTTGCGGTGGGGCAGTTGTTTTAGACCCACGGATAAATGGCGCCTCCGAAGAATCTTTCAATGTCATCGGCCGCGCTTGTGGCTTGTTATCATACACCCTAGCCCATGAAGTAGGTCATTTGATGGGCAGTGCCCACGACTACATCGGTGAAGCTGGTGGCGGTATACTCCAATACTCACAAGGGTATCACAATGACAGCTTACCCTCTGGGCAAAGTTTTGTCACCATCATGTCTGGCCAACCCGATTGTGATGATGCCAATCTCGTCTGCATCAATCTCAATATGTGGTCAAACAACAATATCATGATACATGGCGTGCCCGCTGGCAATTATAATTTAGCCAATAATATACGCGCTTTTAACGAATTCGCCCCTTATGTCGCCAATTATCGAGCCGCTACCATCATGGCCACACCCACACCGACACCATCCGCTACCCCCATGACCAACCCAACCGCCACCCCAACCAACACCCCCACCCCCCTCATTACACCAACCAGCATACCCACTGCCACCCCCCTCCCCCCCACACCACCCATTGAAGTAGCTGGGGACATCGTTCTTGAAGTCGATACAACCGTTGATTCCAACGATATTGCTTATCAAGCCTGTACAGCCGCCAGCAACGATTGCTCCTTACGTGGCGCTATCTCTGTCGCTAATGACAATGACACCCAACAATACGAGATCCAATTACAACCCAACATCACCTATAATTTGACCCTTACCGGCACCAACAGCAATGAAAACAACAATGAATATGGCGACTTAGATATATCAGGCCAACTAATTATCAAAGGCAACGGCGCCACAATAGATGCTCAACAAATATCGAATCGCTTACTGGAGACCTTTGCTGGCGGTTCCCTTGAAATTAGAGAGCTAACCCTTACCAATGGCCAAATTGATCGGCCAGGGGGTGCTATTCGCGCCAATAACACGCCTCTAACCATTATTAGCAGTACACTAACTTACAATAGTAGTTTAAATGATGGCGGCGCAATCTATGCCACCAATAACGATGTGACCATCATGAATAGCACCATCGCCTCCAATACCTCAGAGTTTAATGGTGGCGGTGTTTTTATCACCGGCAATTCCGATGTAATGATTTACAACAACTTATTTCAACATAATGACGGTCGCTATGGGGGTGGCCTACGCATTGATGTCAACACCAGCCAGATAGTATCGGTCACACATAATGTTATTTATAGCAATACAGCCCTTGCTGGCGGCGGTATCTGGCTCGATGACGCTCAAGAAATATATGTGGCGCATAATGTTATTCATCATAACCACGACCAAGAACAAGGAGGGGGCGGCCGGTTGAATAGTGACCAAGCTGTTATCCAATTTATTGACAACTTAGTTTACGAAAACTCTTCGGAACGGCATGGTGGTGGCCTTGGCATTCGCGGCCAAGCTATTCTCTCTAACACCACCATTTATAGCAATACCGCTGGCGGAGAAGGGGGTGCCATCAGAATCTTTAGCACAACCGGTGATGGGATCCAGCTCTATAATGTTGATATTTTTGGCAATGAGGCCATCGGTGAAGGCGGTGCCATCTATGTTTGGGATGGAACATTGCATATGTATGGCGGGCATGTCCATCATAATATTTCTGATTATGACGGTGGTGGTGTTGTTATTAGTGGCGGTAACGCTGTTGGCACGCTAAATGATGTCATTGTTGAATATAATCAATCTGGCAATCGTGGTGGTGGTGTTCACCTAAACTACAACCCCATTGTCACCATTACCAACAGTTTGCTTCAATACAATTCAAGTAACGAACATGGCGGCGGCGTTGGTATTGTCACCAATAGTACAATTGGTGTTAAACTCCATATTGCGTCAACGAGAATTTTGTCTAACACATCACAAGGCTTTGGTGGTGGCATCTTTGGTCAAGCAACGATTATCGATAGCTTGATCGCTTTCAATACCGCTTTCGCACCTGGCATCAATCGGCAAGTAGGAGGTGGGCTACGTGCGAATGGCCCAACAACCATCATCAACAGTACGTTCTATGGCAACACCTCAACCGGCGAAGGTGGCGGGATTGCCGCTACTGGCCCCTTAACATTAACACACGTTACCATTGCCGCTAATGATGCCTATTTAAGCAGTAGAGGCCTATACATGGATGGGGAAGCGTTATACATGGCTAACTCAGTCATTGCTGATCATTTCATGGACAGCGACTGTTCCAGTGCCGCGCAATTCTATGATTTAGGCTATAACCTCATTCAGGGAGGTGGTTGTGCCCTTCATCACCCCACCAGCCAAGCGTTTCAGTTACAAGATGCCAAGCTAGGCGTTTTAGCCGATCATGGGGGTCAAACATGGACGGTTGCCCCCTATTGGGATAGCCCATTAATTGATGCGATTCCTGAAGGGATCAATGGTTGCAATACAAGCATAACAACTGATCAACGGGGCGAACCTCGGCTAGCTGGTGGTGGCTGTGACATTGGCGCTTTTGAACAACAACGTGTACGGGCAACCACTGATAATTATGCCACTTTCATCAACACACCGTTAACCCTTACAACTGAAAGTGGTGTGTTGAGTAATGATTCGGTAGGTGATGTCACCACAAATTTGTCTGTTATGGCTGTAGGGACTATTTCATCGGGAAGTGTGACTGTGGGGGCCGATGGGAGTTTCGTATTTACGCCGATGATGAATATGATGGGAACGGCCGTTTTCACCTACACTGCCACAGACACCCTCTACACCGACACCACCACAGTTACCATCAATATCGTCCCCTTTATCTTGACCCACTCCTCCGTTAACACCAATATGGTGACCCTAAACTGGACAACAGGTGCCGACGCTTGCCGCTATGAACTATATCAGCGGGATGCACCTTATGCCCCCCCCACCGCCCCTCCCCTAGCCACATTAGACACAGATCAATATGATGTGACCACAGACACTAAATTCTTTGTCGTGAAAGCCATCGATTGTGGTGCGGTCAATTTATTAACCAATGAAGTTGGTATTTTTAGCTATTCACTCGTTTCCGGACAACCCTAAATCATGTATGGAGGTGGTGGGGATGGTTCATAACCACCCATATATAACTTTACAAATTGCGCACGTTAACAACAGAAGAATTTAAAACATGGCAAAGCCATCTTTGAATAAATTGGCGAATAGTTGAGTCAACGATGGTGGCTGGGGAATCCCAGCGAGT
>DATHYN010000110.1:0-1991 GCA_035459145.1 Anaerolineae bacterium
GTGATGGAGGCGGGGTTGGAGACGATGGTGGGGCCGAGGGGGATGCGGTTATCGGGGGGGCAGATACAGCGGACGGCGGCGGCGCGTATGTTTGTGCGTGAGACGGAGCTGTTGGTTGTGGATGATTTGTCGAGTGCGTTGGATGTGCATACGGAGCGGGCGTTGTGGGGTGGGGTTTGGTCGCGGGCGGATGAGGGGCGGCCGACTTGTTTGGTGGTGTCGCATCGGCAACCGGTGTGGCGGATGGCGGATTGGGTGGTGGTGATGGCCGAGGGGCGGGTGGTGGATCAGGGGCGTTTGGATGAATTGTTGGTGCGGTGTGAGGTGTTGCAGGGATTGGCGGCGATGAAACGTGGAGAATAATAAGGAGGATAGAATGGAAGAAGTAGATGGAGCGGCCAAAAAGAAGTCAAATAATACGCTGTTTATTGTTATAGGGGGAATTGTTTCTCTCCTGTTTGTTTTTGTTTGTTGTATGGGTTTGTTGGTTTTTATGGTTATGAGTAGTTTAGATGAGGGGACTATTTCTGATTTTATTGATGATATGTCTACATTAGTAACTGTACAGCAAGAGCTGTTAGCTGAATATCCGGCTGATAATATTCAGATTACTATTGTTAATAACACAACTTTACGTGTTGAAATGACAAACCCACAGTTTGAAATGGGTGAGCCAGTAGAAAAAGCGAGGGAGATTGCGACTTTTACGCGACAAAATAGTACAGAGTTAAGTGGTATTACTGATATTACGATTGGGTTTAGTCAGCAAAGTGGTAATGTGGTTGCTTTTAGTCGAATGCAGTTTTATAGTTTTTCTGTGTCAGAGTTGGAGTGATGGTATTTGGCGGATTAGGCTGATTTATGATGGGTGTAGGAGGAGTTGTTGGCCGGTTGATTCATCTAAGATGGTCTTTTCTAGTTGGTAGCCGTTTATAGTTAGTAGATAGGCGGTTAGTTGCCAATATTCTGAGGGGAGAAGGGTGCCTGGGACTTGGTAGGGCATCGCGGTACGAATGAATAGGTTGACGTCGGCGGCTGTCTTAAATTTTGTGGTGAAAGCGGGGCCAACAACAGGTGGTACATAGTGGGGAAGTGCAAAGCCATCAACAGGATAGTTACTGGCATGGCATTTTGATTGCCAGCAGTTTTGGTTGGCAGGGTCTAAGGTTTGTCGCCATTCATCGGTTAATCCTTGGCCTTTGTCACCGTGGCAGGTGCTACAGACTAGGCGGTAGATTTCGGCACCGATGTCAGCTTGGGTGGCATCTTCAGGCATGGGGGGGAGTGAAACCCAAGATAGTTGTAGCTCTGGTTCGGTGGTGATTATGGGAGTTATGGCGGATAGGGTAATTGGTAAAGGGGCTGTTTTGTGGGTAAGGATTGTGGGGGGGAATGTTATTATGGGAGGATTGACTTTGAAATTGATGGTTTGCAAAAGAAAAAGGCTTATTAATATGAGGCTTATCCCTAGCAGTGTTATCTGCTTAGGAAGAAATTGTAGCCAGATTTGGCGGATTGGCTTAACAGATTTGGGCATTGTATGCTCCTTACTTAAAAATCTATTAAAACCAGTGTATATTTATGGTGTGTTCCGAAGTTTGATGAGTGTAAAAAGCGGAAACGTTTTATTTTTAACTGTGGTTAAAGTATATATTTGTTTTGGTTAATAAAGCATATGATTCGTTATAGTTGTAATTGATTTGTAATGATGGGTTGGGAGATAGCATTATTATGTCCTTACAAAGTGGTGGGGGAGATGTTGGTGGGGTGGCTCCGCCCAAGGTTGAAACTAGTGGAGACGCCCCTTTGAAAGGGGTTGTTGTTTTTCGGATTTAGGGTTATGTGGAGAGAGGTTTGAGCGTTGTTGGATGTGTTTTTGAGGGTACCCCCGCCCGAGCGTGAACGCATCGGGCTATATGGGACGCCTCCTCGAAGGAGGCTTGGGAGTTGATGTGGGGGGAATATTTAAAAACGACACTGTTCTCGAAGGG
>DATHYN010000111.1:0-1138 GCA_035459145.1 Anaerolineae bacterium
GTTTGGTTATAATTTCCGGCGATCGCCGTCGTGTAGATCGATTGGTCACCGGGAGAAATTAGACCCTGATTCGTAAAAGTACTTTGATTATCCTCACCGATAAACATTTGCTGGCCGGTAAAGACCGAAGCCCCAAGCTCACTGGTAAAGCTATTTACGCCACCACCGAGGTTCATATTGCCGTAGAAAATGCCCGTTGATTTGTTGAGAACCGTTTCGTTACCCTCTTCCCCAACAACGGTATAGCCATCCGGCGCAATCATCATCACACCGGGAATCGCATTGGGATTAATCTCCGACGCTGCGATCACAAAGCCGCCATGATTTGTGAAGCTATTGTCTGCACCACCAGAAATTTTGACCCCGATGCCACTATCATTTACCAGAATCGTTTTGTTGTCTGATAAATCAACGGTGATATTACCTTGGGCTTCACTGCTGCGGGACTGGGCAAAAATGCCGATATTATTCGTGCCAGTGGCAGTGAGATTGCCATTAAACGCGATATTAACAGTGCTAGAAGAACCAGTTCCTCCCGCAGAATCCGCGAAGAAATCATCCACCAGACCACCGCCACCGCCGAGACTCTGGGCAAAAATACCAAAGCTGCGATCGCCCCCAACAGTCACATCACCAACCTGTGCAAAATTAATCGCACCACCACTACCGCCATTCGCCGCACTGGGCGTAACCGTAACTTTGCTTTGATCGAGACCGGTCAACACGAAACCACCACCACCACCGATGGATTGAATCACCGCCGCATGGGAGAGTAATCCATTCGTGGCTAAAGCGCCAGTATTCGTCAGGTTTATTGCCCCCCCATCACCCGTGGAATTATCCTGCGCACCGATAATGACCTCAACCGTATCCGTCCCACTAATCTTGGCGATACCACCACCAGCACCAATCGATTGCACCTCAAGACCCGACGACATATTGCCACTCGTACTCGCAGTCCCCACATAGGTTTGAGTCACTGCCCCAGCATGATTGCTAAAACTCGGATCAGAACCCAAAGTAACTGTTGCCGTCTTACTACCCTGTCCTGTCGCAAATTCATCCTCCACTTCCGTCACACTCATGCGCAGATAACCACCGCCACCACCAATCGACTGAGTCGAAGAAGCTGCCGAAT
>DATHYN010000112.1:0-31395 GCA_035459145.1 Anaerolineae bacterium
TCCTCTTCAACGGCCCCCGCCCCAATAATCCAACCGGCCTCGTCATCCAAGTCGTCAGCCAAAAAATGATCGTTTACGCCGCCATTATCAGTTGTCTCGCCGTCGCCCATGGCGCCCAAAACACCCTCCAACAACAACCAAACAACTAACCGCTTGGCTAACCTTTCCCTTTCGCCAACGTCTCCTGAGCCAATCGATTAACCTCCCCTAATAACGCATTCGAGGCCAATGTCAAGATATGTTGACGCTCTCCTTTCGCCAACACATCAATCACAGCCCCATAAAACAACAACCAGCCCGCTTCCCGCTCCTCTTCTCCTTTCACTTTCGCCCGCAACCGCTCGGCCAACATCCCCTGCCGCTCCTCATCAAACCGCTCCGCCACAAATTGCCCCGCCTTGCCCCATATCTCCTGCATCGTCTTCTCTCGATTTTTCCCTTTCCCCAACTTCACAAATAACGGTTGCATACTCTCACCCACCTCAATCAACTCCGCCTCACCAAATATCCCTAAATACACCTCCCCCGAAAACAATGCCTGCAACCCTTGCTCCCACGCCCTCTGCTGCTCCCGCTCATAATAATCAGACATATCCGGCATCCCCGCCAACACACCATCTAACAACGCCTCATTCCCGCGAATACCGGTCACCAATGTCCCCCCTTCAAACGGCACATCCTCACCCGCCTCAATCTTATCCGCCAACAAATCCTCGTCCCGTCCCAAACTCTTATCCACAATAAAATGAACAAATCCCGCCGTCGCCCACATAGCTGGCGGCACATCACTCAATAACGCCAACGCCACTGCCGCCGATTTCGCCGCCTGTTCATGCCCCTCCTCTTGCCACCGCCGATTCAGCGCCAATACCCCTTTCTTCAGCTCCCCCTCAATTTCCGCCGTCAACAATGTCGGCACCGCTCCCAAATAACATTCAAACTTCACCCCTAACTGCTCCCCTACCGTTCCGATTTCCGCAAAACTATCAAAATCATATCCCAAAACGGCTAACTGTTCCCCCACCACCTCTGTTGTCCGTAACGGCTCAAAATAAATATCAGCAAATTCTGGCTCGTCCCCTAATTCATAACTATCAACTAACAACGGCATCAACTTCTGGGCAAAATCAACATCTCCCTCACCATCTAACAAGGCCGCCACATGCTCAATACCTGGCAATTTATCCACCAACCGCTCGGCCTCCGTCCCATACCCCACCACATCTTGCTCTACCACCGCCTCCACTTTCTGCTGTTTCTCTTTCTTCTGCCGCCGTTTCGACCGCTTTTTATTCCATTTCTTTGCCATAATTGAGCCACCTATCATTTAAAAGCCCCCTACCAAATCAATGATAGAGGGCTTTATCTTTTTTTTTATTTATTTAACCAACAACGGACATTAACCATTCAAGAACTCTTCGAAATTCGCTTTCGTAATCCGATAAGCACTACCAATTTTACGCGCTTTCAAATCACCAGCTTCAATCGCCGCAATCACATCCTCTTTGCTCACTTGCAAAGCAGCCGCCACATCATCAGGCGACATCACATCAGGAATGCCACCACTTTGTTGTTGTTGCTGTTGTGGGGCGGCAGCCTGTTGTTGACCACCACCTTGTTGCTGTTGTTGCATCATCTGTTGCATCATCTGTTGCATCATCTGTTGCTGTTGCTGTTGTTGCTGCATCGCCCCAATCCCCATCATCCCCATACCAACATCAGCCAAATTACTGCCGCTTGGGTTTTCCGCCGCTGCCACAGTCGCATCAGCCGTTTTCATTTGGCTGTACGATGTGCCATAACCCATCTTGGTCACCACTTCCAACGAATTCGGATGCAATCCCATCCGAATGTTGAAATCGACCAAGACCATACCCAATGCGTCAAATTCAGACATCAACAAACCAACCAAAAGATCATTCAAATCTTTGGAGAACGATTGCAACTGAGCCGGGCCTAAATTTTTCGCTTCAGCCAACTCGCTCAACTTGTCTTGCATCATCACGCCCAACATCGGATCCAAACGCCCTTTCAAATCACGTTGACGCACGCTTTCACGGAACGCATCCATCGCCGTCAAGAAACGCCATGGATCTTTGATTTTAACCACGTAACTACCGTTCCCGATAATCGCACTAGCACCCGGACCACGGTTTAAATGCTCAACAATAATCGGGGCAGATGTGCCCCATTTAAACGTCATATCGCTCGTTTTTAAGAAGTAAACATCAGCCGTAAAAACTGTTTTACCCCCAAACAATGTATCTTCAAGCAATTCCGTTAAGAATGGCACATTCGCCGTCGTCAAAATGTGCGTGCCAGGGTCAAAGGTGCCTAAAGATTTACCGCTACGGACGAAAACGGCCGTTTCCGCCGGATTCACAATTAATGGCGACCCCAAACGAATATCCCCTAATCCCCCTTGCGGGAACTTTTGCACAATCTCATCCTGTGCCCAATGCTCCACCGCCACCCGATCTAATACACGACGAGACATATCGCTTTTCTCCTAAATAACTACTAGCGCCTCAGCGTTCAATTCACCCATGACGCCTCGATAATAAACAATCAAGGGCTTGGTACAACTGCCCATATAAATAAAGATTAACCCATACCCTTTAACAAATCAATCCGCTCGTTAAATGTATTGTTCGCATTCGTCGTCGCTGTCCGGAACGCCTTGAAAGCTGCATCAATATCACCATCTTCGTTCACCGCCGTATCTAATTTCGTCAAGGTGCTATCAATCGCATCAATATAATTGAGCATACTCTCATCAAATTGATAAATATTATTCAACTCTTCTTCATCAATTTTCACTTTGGCAAAGAAACCGGTATAAGCAGATGGTGCATCTTTGATTTTGCCCGATAATCCCATTAAACGTGTATCAACTTGCCCCAATGGCTCCGCATAATCAATCGCTTTAATAATATCACGGCCCAATGTCTCTTGGGTTTGACCTAAACGCAACCGAATCTCGTCTAAACGCCGTGACATATAACCACGTAACATCTCATCAGCATCTTTCCGCCGCTCTTTTTGAATATACCCTTTAAACCCAGGGACCTTCTCTAAAATACGGGTAAAAAAGCCGGCTTCCGATTCCAAATGCTCGTAGGCACCGCTTTGTGATTTTGCTTTGTCAAAATCTTCCATTATGCAATCACTCCTATTGATAGTTATTAAGACTATTCTTGGTTAAAACCTACTGTAACTACGTACGCAATAATAATAAGTTGCAACATAATTCTTATTCATAACGTACATAATGGTAGAATAGTCACACACATATGTTCCATTTGATGCACACCGATTAGTAACACATTTGTTGTAAATTCACAACCTACAGTAAAATAATACTTCGTAACACAAATTTTCTTAATTTCCACCAGACAGAAGAAGTATTAAAAACTTTGTTTACAAAGCAATAATACTTCGTAACACAAATTTTCTCAACTTCTACCAAACAGAAAAACGATTAAAAACTCTGGTTACTAAAGCAATAATCTCTTACTAATCAATTTTTTGTTAAAATAGAGTTAATAACATATTGAACAGCTTGTTTTCAACTGAACATATTAAAAACAGTTCGTTCAATACAGTTGATTTTTAAACTCTAACAAAATGCTTATTGCATTTATACCTATGAAGAGTATATCATATCTTAGGGCAAGATGTGAAATAATTTTCTTTTTCATTCCGAAAGAGGCGCATCTCTTGCGTTGATGGTAGCCTCCTGCTACACTTTTTTACAATGATACGTTCTTTTGACTTACGGGATTGTGCCATTATCTACCGGCTCAGTCCCCAGGGCATTCCCTTAAATATGGAAATGGCCCTTATCACCCACACATATCCCCTTCGTGAAGCCCTCTACCATATGGTACGTGGTGGTCATACCACTACCTATGTCTGGAAAAGCTCCGAACGAGACAGCACTGGCTTTGTCCAGCTACGTGTGCGTGAGGGCGTGCCTCATGCCCAACTATTATTTATTAGTAATTATCAAGAACAGCTGACCGCTGACTCTACGCTAAGTTGGTTACCTTTATTAGAAGCAATTACAGCTGAGGCTGGCCGCCACGGCATTCTCAGTCTCGAAGCAGAAGTTGAGGAGGATGGTGATGAACTACTTCTTTTACGTGAAGCTGGCTTCGTGGTTTATACTCGCCAAGATATTTGGCAACTGACAACCCCGCCAGCAAATCCAATTGACTTGCCTTTGCAACCACGCCAATCACAAGATGATTGGGATATTCAGCTACTTTATGCTAATATCGTTCCCCGTTTGATCCAACAGGTCGAACCACACCCCCCGCTTTCTCATGGAGAAAGCTGGGTGCTACGCGAAGGGGATGAACTGGTCGCCTTCGCTCACATCACAACCGGTTCCGCCGGCGCTTGGTGGCAACTATTCCTCCACCCCAATGCCCAAGCCACCGCCGAAACCCTCATCCAAGCTTTGATCCAACGTCATCCACCACAGCCAGACTATCCCATCTACTGCTGTGTACGCCGTTATCAAAGCTGGCTCGAACGGCCGTTAGAAAAAGTAGGCTTCCACCACAACAGCAGTCAAGCTGTCATGGTCAAACATACCGTCCAACGTATCGAACGGCCTGTCTCCGACCTAAGCGCTCTCATGGAAGCAAAAGCAGTCACCAATGGCCAAACCGGGGTCGTGCAACGCTCACAACAAGTTGCCCCCCGCTCTAAATTCTTCAAAACGAACCCTCATCAACAACCCGATGAGGATAAATGATAAGGAATAAAAACGAATTGTCGACACAACTTAGTGAAGATTTGCGTAAACTCCTTGGTCTCCTACCCGCTAATCTACAAACAGCTATCCTACAAGAACAAGACCCCAACACCTTACTTGAGGTCGTCATGGATCTTGGCCGCTATCCGTCTGCTCGTTACGTCTCTGGCGAACATGTCTTACGCCAATCAGAAGTCACAGCCGCCGAGTTAGCTCATATTGTCACCAACATCGGTGATTTCGATGATGATAATCGGGCTGGTATCGCCCGCACCCTCCACCGTATCTCCGCTATTCGCAATCGACGCGGTGATGTCGTCGGCTTGACCTGCCGTGTCGGCCGAGCCGTTCATGGCACCATCGACATCCTCGCCGATCTCATCGATGAACAAAAAAGTATTCTTATCCTCGGCCGCCCCGGCGTCGGCAAAACCACCATGCTCCGTGAAATCGCCCGTATCCTCGCCCAAAACCGACGCGTCATCATCGTTGATACCTCCAATGAAATTGGCGGCGATGGCGATATCCCCCACCCCGCCATCGGCCAAGCGCGCCGCATGCAAGTGCCTCGCCCCTCACACCAACACGAAACAATGATCGAGGCGGTTGAAAATCACAATCCAGAGGTCATCATCATCGATGAAATCGGCCGCGAACAAGAAGCAGTCGCCGCGCGCACTATCAACGAACGTGGCGTCCAACTCATCGGCACCGCCCACGGCAACTCCCTCGAAAACCTCCTCCTCAATCCCACCCTCTCCGACCTCATCGGCGGTATCGAAAGCGTCACCCTCTCCGATGAAGAAGCCCGTCGCCGTGGTACCCAAAAAACGGTCCTCGAACGGCGTGCCCCCCCCACCTTCGATGTCCTTGTCGAAATGCAAGAACGGCAACGCGTCATCGTCCATCGTGACGTCTCCGCTGGGGTCGATGCCTTGCTTCGTGGTGAAATGCAAACGGTTGAATTACGCTACCGCGATGATGCTGGACAAACACAAACCGAACCACAAGAGATTCGGAGTGAAAATCCAGCCATTACCGGCCGTCGTGAAATGTCATCAATGCGCGTCTCACAACGGCCTCGCCCCGTTAGCGGCCATAAACTCAGCAACGGTACCACCGCCGCCAACGGCCCCGCCGTCGCACTGTCCCAAGCCAACCAAGTCACGACCGACGCTAACGAAACGGTTGAGTTAAAGCAGTTCCGGGTCTACGCCTATGGCGTCGCCCGCAACCGCCTGCTCCAAGCGGCCAAACGGCTCGGTGTCCGCGTCATCCTCGCCGATCGTCTCGATGAGGCTGATGCCTTAGTCACACTCAAAAGCTACTACCGCCGCCGGCCACGCGTCATCGATGAAGCCCAAAGCGAACGCATCCCCATCTATGTCCTCCGCGCTAACACCGCCGGACAAATCCAAAACTTCATCGCCGAAGCGTTGCAACTGGAGGTTTCCTCCCCTGACCCTTTTGAGTCAGCCGTAGCTGAAGCCGAAGAGGCGATTCAAACGATTTACGCTGGACAAACCAGTGTTGACCTCAGCCCCGCTGGCTCCGCCATGCGCCGCTATCAACACCAACTCGCCCGTCAAGCCAATCTCGTCTCACATAGCTACGGCAAAGAACCACACCGTCATGTCCGCATTTATGGCACCAATCGTGCCGCTGATGCTTAATAGCCTGTACCAGAACGCTGTCATTTCTGCGCAAGTAGGAATCCAAAGGTAGCCAATGTACGCTGTCATTCCTGCGCAAGCAGGAATCCAAAGGTAGCCAATGTTTATTACTTTCGAAGGGCCAGAAGGAAGTGGGAAATCGACCCAAATTCACCTTCTGGCTCAATTTCTCCGCGATCAAGGCCAAACGGTCATCATTACCCGTGAACCAGGCGGCACCGCTATCGGTGACGAAATCCGCGCCTGTCTGCATAACGTGGCTCATACCAATATGACCTCGGCCACTGAACTCCTCCTCTACTCCGCCTCCCGCGCCCAACTCGTCGCTGATATCATTCGCCCGGCGCTCGCCGCCGGGCAATTCGTCCTCAGCGACCGCTTCTTCGACAGCACATTCGCCTATCAAGGGTACGGCCGTGGCCTCGACCTCGACCTCCTCAAACAGATCACCTATTTCGCCACCAACGGCCTCCAGCCTGACCTCACCTTTCTCCTCGACCTCCCCGTCGCCACCGGCCTCCAACGTCGCCAACAAAACGGGGACGAGATGAACCGTCTCGACCGTGAATCGATCACCTTCCACCAAAAAGTACGCGCTGGCTACCATGAACTCGCCGCCCAACACCCGCGTTGGTGTCTCATCAACGCGGACCAATCGGTGGCTGCTGTACAAACGGCATTGCGTGAGCAATTAACGGCCGTTGCCCCCCAATTCTAAAAGGTAGTGCGATTTAGTAAATCGCACTACCTTAAAACTTAAAAAAACATCTCTCTCCTAAATCAAAACGCCCCCTCCAAAAATCTCACTCAATCATGACTATGTCCATGATCATGAACATGCCCATCCCCACCCGTTGGCGGCGCCAAATCCGGCATCGACTTCTCAATCTCATCCGGCGCCTGCCCCCGCTCCAACCGATCAACAACCTCCCCAAATTCATCCCCTAAATCCTCTCCTAACTCATTACTCATCTTACGCATAAACTTTCCCAACGAGCGCGGATCATCCTCATCCAACCCCGCAAACAACTCCCCCTCGGCCGCCCCCGCCAACCGACTATCTTCCGACCGCGCCACCGCCACCCGCCCAATCCGCCGCCGCAACGCTAAACTCTCACAATAACGACAAGCTGGTGTGGCCGTATCATACTCCGCAAATGACAACCGCACCCGCACCAACTTCCCACAATCTTCACAAATAAACTCGTATACAGGCATTTTTACTCCACTTTGTTGACAATCAGCCAGATATAACCATAATAGAGCACACATAAACGATGATGTTTATGCCACCCTCAGCTATTTTCCCTTTACAGTTTAATTTATTAAAAACAACCATCTCCTTTACCATTTTATTAGTAAAGTTGAAGCTGGTCATTCTAATTTCCTGGATCTAAACAATTAATCCATTAACATCCCATCAATTTTAGAAAGTTTTTACCCCCCCAAGCAAGGCAAATGCCTCGCTTTACCAGACTAAATACAGTCATTTAGCCTCATCTCACTGCCACAAACTTTCTCTACAATCAAGTTATGATGTTATTGATTATACTTTTGTAAAAGATAGGTGCAACTTAACCATGTCAACTGGCTATCATCCAAACTCATCACCCGTTATGCTTGTAATTTCTGGACCTTCCGGCGTCGGTAAAGATACCGTTGCCCGCATTCTATTAGAACAGCGCAACAATCTCCATTTCGTCGTCACCGCCACTACCCGCCCCCCACGCGAGGGCGAAGTCGATGGCGTCGACTATATCTTCGTGACCAACGATGAATTTGCGCGCATGATCGACGAAAATGAACTACTCGAATACGCCTACGTTTACAACGATTACAAAGGCATTCCCAAACAACAGATCCGCGATGCCTTAGCTAGCAACAAAGATGTCATTATGCGTCTCGATGTCCAAGGCGCGGCCACCATGCGCAAATTAGTGCCAGGCTCCGTCTCAATCTTTCTCATGGCTGAGTCCGAGGACGCTCTGGTTCGGCGCCTTCAAGAGCGAAAATCAGAAACCTCCGAAGGGCTCAAACTCCGTATCGCTACCGCTCGGCAAGAGGTAAAACGATTATCTGAGTTTGATTACTGTGTCATCAACCCAGAAGGGAATCGTGAAGTAGCCGTGGCCCAAATCTTAGCCATTATCGATGCCGAGCATTGTCGTGTAGACCGCACGCCAGTTCGGTTATAATAACGACAATCATGTATCACAACCAACAACAGGAGGCACCAGATGGCTATCACCCATCTTTTATTCGATGTTGGTGGCGTCTTAATCGCCCCCCTTATCCCCCACGAAGTCGCGCAACGCCGTGATCAACTCGCCCATCAACTTGGCTATCCCGATGGTCGCACAATGTGGCTCGAATTCTACACCGGCCCTGAATGGTTTGGTGCCAAAACAGGTAGTAGTACCCACCAAAAGATGTGGGATCAACTCCTCTCCCCCCACGGCCTCACCACCCCCCAAGCCCAACAACAGTTCATCAATACCCTTTTTCAAGGCGAAGGGGTTCACCCTGATATGTATAGATTGCTTGATGAGTTGAACGGCCGTTACCCCCTTAGCATCCTCTCCAACGCTGACGACATCCTCGAACGGCGACTCGCCCATTATAACCTCGCCCATTACTTCAACCCCATCATCAACTCCCACCGTATCGGCGTCGCTAAACCAGAACCAGCCGCCTACCAAGCCGCCCTCGACGCTCTCCAAACCGCCGCCGAAAACATCCTCTTCATCGATAACCTAGCCCGTAATACCATTGCCGCCACCGAACTCGGCTTTCAAACCCACCTCTACACGACCGTTACCAACCTACGCCAAGACCTCCACCAACGCCAACTCCTCTAATCATGCCGCTTCCGCCCCCAAAAACAATGAAACGCCCCCTCTAAAATCACCTCATCCCCCGCCAAAACCACACTCTCCGGCCAATAATCCCGTGGATCCTCAAAACTCTCCGCCTGACGCCACCCCCCATCCCAATGGGCTGTCGGGGTCTCGTCCACTACCAACATAAGCCCCCCTGGCTGTAAAACACGCCCCATCTCGGCCAACGCCCCTCCCTTATCCGCAAAAAAATTGAAACTCGCCACCTCAAATACCACCTCAAACACCCCTGACCCAAATGGCAACCCCTCCGCTCGCGCCTGCCCCAGCCAGCCATCAACCTCCCATTCCCCCCAATTCCGCCGACAGCGGCGCAACATCGGCCACGACAAATCAACACCATAATAAAAGCTATCCGCGCGCACATAGCGCCGATTTCGCCCCGTCCCCACCCCCACCTCGAACCCCGTCCCCCCCGCCGGCACCACCAACCGGCTCAAACTACGCTCCCGCACCACACGCTCATTCGCAAATAACCCCTGCGCCATCATTACCGCAAATAAATCATACGTCCCTGCCATCCCATCATATAATGCCTGATAACGCTCATTCAACGGTGCCAACCCCTCGGCCACCACCAACTCCCCAATCCCCTCCCGCACCCCAAACCGCCGCCCACTCACCACCCCTTCCCACGCCACCACCTCATCCGCCACCATCACCGCCCGCAACCGCTCATCTCCCCCCGGTGCCCATAAACCACCTACCCGTTCAACATCAACCAACATAATGCCCTCCATCACTAATTATGACATCCACACCCCCATTGTAATCCGATTGAACCCAAAACGCATTTCTTGCCCCATTTCTTGCCCCCATAGTCAAACGGTACCGCAATTGGCCCACCTCTCCTCTTCACACCAACTCAAACATCATCAAGCCAACTCCCCCCCTTTTTTAAAAACCAGACCGCCGCCGCCCCCAACCTGTAATGCTCATCCGCTCCCGTCTGGCCGGCAACACTTCATGATAAAAACGTGCCGACCAAAAAGCGACCAATGTCCCCCCGCTCGGCACCACATCCACATACCCATCATCCTCCAAATATAACCGCAACTGCCCCCCATCATCTGCCGTCCACCCCTCATTCAAATACAAAATTACCGTCAATAACCGTGTATCATCCCCCCGAAACTGATCCAAATGTTTCTGATAGCGCGCTTCCGGTGGATAAATGGCAAAATGCGCCTCCCACGAAAATAATCCGGCAAAAAAGGTTTGATTAACGGCCGTTCTCATCCCCTCCAACTGCCCCCAATACCGTGCCTGCGCCGCCGTCAACCGCCCCTCATCCAACCAACAAATATAATCCTGCCTCTGTTCACTATGTAACTTCTGCTGCACACCCTGCCCTATCTTCGCCTGATGAAAAGCCCCCTCATGCCACTCCTCACGACACTCCGCCACCAAAACCGATACCTCCGCCTCCGGTACAAAATGTGGCACAACCGCCCATCCATCTACCTGCAAACCCGTCATAACCACCCCCATATCTGGCCCCACCGCCGTCTGCTCAATCTCTGCTATCATCTTTTTTTCCTTTGCCTGTTCATCACCAATCAATCAATATCAAATGACCAATTAGTCCCTAACATAAACCAATAAAAAAAAAGCTGTGCTCAGCACAACTTCACTTATTGAGGAATGTAAGTTACCCACACCTATGAACAGTCAAAAGCAAAAAATCAAATTCAAATCAACAGCTAATAACTTTTAACCATAATACGAAGCTTCAAATTTGAAGCCAATTCCTCTTTGCCCTAAATTATATTATTCTTGCACGATCAAATCAATATCCAAAACTTGCGTCTCAAATGTATGTCCCGCTATTTCTAAACTAATACTGTGTAAATAACGAGGCGGCAATGCCCCACTTTGTCCCAACTGGGCCAACAAATCCGTTTCAAAGAAATAAATCTGTTTTAAAGGCACTTGCACATGTGCTCGTTGAATAACCGCGCAAACGATACACACATCAGGTCGCGTGTTCGGATCAATATCCCCCACCGCATAAAACCCTTGTTGCCATACCTTCTGTGACCCATCGATATCATCATACTCTAATCTTACCGTCAATGGGCATTCACTCCCCTGAATCCCACACACCGAAATGCTCTGTTCATTAATCTGTAACCCCACCAATAGCCGCAACTGACTAAAATCAGTCACATCCTGCTCAATCGTTTGCCGCAAACTGATTTCCGCATGGCCCACTCCATCACGGCGCACAAAGAACGCTGGCTCACCCGTCACCTCAGTAATCCGTGCCGATCCAATCGGCTGATCCCCCAACTCCACTTCCCAAGATAACAATGCCCAATTATTAAGCGAATCATTAAAATCACCATTCTTGATCAAATGCCGCTCCGTTGCCAACGGCCCTGTCGGCGTTTGCCCTCGCCGAATCATCCCCCGCTCATCTGCCTGTAATGATAAATTCGTTTCCTTCGCCAGCAACACCGCCGTGCCCGCTTGCACCGCCACTTGCGTCGTCTCATCATCCACTTCTAACGAGTATTGTCCCGTCTCTGAAATCGTCACTTTCCCTTCTGGCGTGTTAACGTGAATTACTAACGGCCGTTTCTCCCCCTCCCGCTCAAATAACCGCATCCGCATCCGTCCCGACCCCAAACTCAATAACACCAACGGCGGATCCGACCCAATCCGAAACCGTGGGACCAACGCCGTCTGCAACGTCGTATTCGTCCGCCCATAAATCTGGAACCGACCCAACAACTCCCCCGTCTCCGGCATTAACACATCAACAACCGCGGCATCCGTCACATCCGTCACCACCGCCTCCCCCTGCGTCCAACTATTCATCCCCGCCACATTCGCCTCCCCAGATAACAACGCCCGCGGCCCATCATCCCCCGTCACCACCACCGTCCCCTGACTCGCTTGAATACCTAACTCCAACGGCCGCCGCGCCCGCTCCAAAACCACATAACTCCCCCACGGCACCGCCACCAACAAAAACAAAAAGATAATAAAACCAGATAGCATTAATATCCAAGCTAGTCGTTCACGATTATCAAACATAATTAATCACTTAAATACCGTATTTGAAAACCAGGAAATCCCGTTTCCCGTGTAGACCATTCCACCTCAACTTTATCAACCCGCGCCGCTGGCGACCCCCGATGCAAAAACGCGACGAGCTCTTCTAAATCAGCCTGAGGACCAACCGCCGTTACCAACACTGTCCCATCCGCCTCATTACGAACCCACCCCGTCACCTCCGGCCAACGCCGCGCTTCTACTTGTGTATAATAACGAAAAGAAACCCCCTGCACCCGACCATACACCTTCGCTACCACCATTCGTTTCATACGTTTCCCCTCTTATTGATACAACTCACGCAATAAACGCCCCACCATCCCCGGCCCTTCATAAATCAAACCAGTATACAATTGGACCAATACCGCGCCCGCATCCAGTTTCTCCTGCGCATCAGTCGCGTTCCGCACACCACCTACCCCAATAACGGGCAAATCAGTCTGCCGACAAACATACCGAATCACCGCCGTACTGCGCTCCTTCAACGGCAAGCCACTCAACCCACCTTTTTCTTGCGCAATCTCACTCTTCAACCCCGGCCGACTAATCGTCGTATTGGTCGCGATAATCCCCGCAATTTTCTGCGCCGTTGCCGCCGCCAAAATCGTATCAATTTCTCCCCAGCTTAAATCCGGTGCAATTTTGAGGAATAACGGCCGTTTCTCCACCCCCGTCAACCGCGCCAACGCCCCACTCTCCGTCTCTAACGTCCCCAACAGATGCCCTAAATAATCTCCCCCCTGCAAATCCCGTAACCCAGGCGTATTTGGCGAACTAATATTCACCGCCAAATAATCAGCGTACCGATACACTTGCCGCATCACCGTCACATAATCTTCAACCGCATGTTCCAATGGGGTCTCTTTTTGCTTGCCTAAACTCACCCCCAGCACAAACCCTTTATCCGCTGGCAACTCCTTCAAGCGTGGCAACGCCGCCGCCACTCCTTCATTCGGAAATCCCATCCGATTAATCACCGCGCCCGCCGCCGGCAATCGAAAAATGCGGGGACGAGGGTTGCCCGCTTGCGGCCGAGGGGTCAATGTCCCCACCTCTACATGACCAAACCCCAACATGGCCACACCTTCCGCCACCCGCGCCTCCTTATCAAAACCAGCCGCCAATCCCAATACATGCGGAAACGTCAACCCCGCCACCTCCACCGGTCGCGACGGAATCTCACCCGCAATCCGCCGCAAAATCCCCCGACCAATCGTTGAATTTTGCGCTCGCTCTAACGCTTGTAACGTCTTTTCATGCGCCGTTTCCGCATCCATCTTCTCCAAACGAGGCCAAACAAACCGTTCATATCGCGACATAACAACCCCTAATCTTGTCTTGACCGTAAATGCGGGAACAACAACACCTCACGAATCGTGCTATTATTCGTCAATAACATCGTTAACCGATCCACACCTGTCCCAAAACCACCATTCGGCGGCATCCCATACCGCATCGCCCGCAAATAATCTTCATCGATCGGATGCGCCTCATCATCATCCGCTTTGTACAACGCCTGCATCTCTTCAAAACGGGCCTGTTGATCCAGCGGATCATTTAACTCACTAAACGCATTTCCCATCTCCATCGTCGCGATAAAATACTCAAACCGCTCCACATGGTAATCATCGCCCGGAATCCGCTTCGCTAATGGTGAAATATCACGCGGATACTCCGTCACAAACGTCGGTTGAATCAGATGTGGTTCCACATAATCACTCAATAAATAATCGACCAATCGCCCCCAACTCGCCTCACTCGGCGCCTCGGCCCCAATCCCCCGCATCGCCGCCCGCAACGAATCAGCTGTCAAATGCTCCATATAATCAATCCCCGCATGCTTCTTAATCGCCTCCCGCAACGTAATCCGCTCCCATGGCGCCGCTAAACTAATCTCATACTCACCATACGTAATCGTCGTCGTCCCCAATACCTGTTCCGCAATATACGCCACCATCCGCTCCGTGAAATCCATCACATCATTATAATCCCAATACGCCGCATAAAACTCCATCTGCGTAAATTCTGGATTATGCGTCGCATCAACCCCTTCATTACGAAAATCACGCCCAATTTCATAAACCCGCTCGTAACCACCCACCAATAACCGTTTCAAATAAAGCTCAAAGGAAATCCGTAAATACAAATCCTGCTTAAGCTGGTTATGATGCGTCACAAACGGCCGAGCCGCCGCCCCCCCATACAACGGCTGCATCACCGGCGTCTCTACTTCTAAAAAGTCATGATCATCCAAAAAACGACGCATCGCCGATAAAACCCGCGCTCGCGTCCGAAAAACATCCCGCACCTCAGGATTAACCGCCAAATCAGCATACCGTTGCCGATACCGCTCCTCAACATCTGCAAAGGCCCCATATCGCTGCACCTCCCCATCAACCTCTTGCTCCTTGCCGATAGGTAATGGCGTCACCGCCTTACTCAACATCTGCCACTCCGACACACGCACACTAATCTCCCCCATCCGTGTCCGAAACAATTTGCCCGTCGCCCCCACAAAGTCCCCTAAATCAACTTGCTTCCGAAATAATAAATGGGATGCCTCACCAATATCGTTGCGACGCATAAATAACTGAATTCGCCCATAACCATCTTCAATATCAGCAAAAACCGTTTTGCCCATATCCCGCGAACTAATCAGTCGCCCCACAACGGTCACCGTCGCCGGCTCCAGACTCTCATCCTCGGCCACCGCCGCCTCATGCGCCTCAAACTCAGCCAACGCCTCATCAATCCGATGTGTCCGCTCTGTCCGCAATGGATACGGATCAACCCCCGCTTCACGTAATGCGGCTAACTTCTCTAATCTTTTTTCTTCTAATGGTGTAGGTTCCCAACTCATGCTTCACTTCCCTTCTATTATCATCAAAAAAGCCCGTGCTAATCAGCACGGGCTTTAGCAAAACTCATGCTATATCAATCTATATTTTAATCGATCTTAACAATCCGAAACTCTAAAATACCACGCGGCGCATTCACCCGCACCACATCACCCACTTTGGAACCAACCAAAGCAATTCCTAATGGGCTTTCATTAGAAATGCGACCTTCTACAGGATCTGCCTCCGCAGCCCCAACCACTTGATACTTCTCTTCCATATCTTCCCCCTCTTCCGACACAGTTACCCATGAACCAACCCGCACTGTACTTGTTTTCCGTTTGCTCTCATTAATAAGTTGGTAATTCGATAAAATCGTTTGGATCTCTTGAATACGACCCTCTAAAAATGCTTGGGCGTTACGAGCCGCCTCTAATTCCGCATTATCCACGAAATCACTATCAGCCCCGTCTTCAAAAGCACGATGTAACCGCTCAGCTAACTCTTCACGGCCAATGGTTGTCATTCGTTGATATTCAGCTTGTAACCGTGCTAAACCATCTTTGGTTAATAAATGTGGTTTGTTTGACCCTGTCATTATAATTTAAACCTCAATTTTTCAAAATAATTTGTCATAAGTTGTTTAACCTAAAGATATTGCACTTCTAATTTAACAACTTCAACGTATTAAACGACATATTTTCAAGATCAAATGTCAAGATTATTTCATTTAATACAGTTTGGCTTGATAATCTAAGGATGATGAAACAGTTATTAGGTAAATTCTCATAAAAAAGCATTTTACCCACAGCCTATAACTAAATGAGCAAACCCTATTCAGAGTTTGCCCGACTGCCCATCCGATATAATAACTTCGTAGTTATTAGCGCATCTTGTCATAAAATTTCGCCACTAACGCCAAAATCTTTTATAGGGGGAGAATTATACCAAAATCAAGCCGTTTGTAAAGAATCTTAAAAAGTATTAATAATTCAATAGTCAACCCGTTTAGCACCCTATTGAATTTTTAAGCTATCTCCGCTATCATAAGACTAGCAGTTGTAACTATGGGAAATTTCAAATACGTCGTATACCTAACAAAATACGTATCAAAATTTACCACCGCTATCGAAAAGGAACAGCGCACATGAAAAATTTGTTTATCTTTGTCCTGCTAACCTGTTGGCTCACCGCCTGCAGCGGCACCACCACTGATCCCGAACCTGTCGCCGCGCGCCCCTCTGCCACCCCACCCCCAGCCCTCGCCACGCTCACCCCTGACCCCAACAACCCTTCCGCTGGCTCAGATATCTCCGCCACCTCTGTCCGTGTCTTAACCGTTAAACGGGAAGGGGGCTTTGCTGGCATCACTGAAGAATGGATTGTTTATGAAGATGGTGGCTTCGCCGATGGCGATAATACCATTTACAAATCAGACCCCGAAGCCGCTGCTAAATTATTTGACCTTCTCGACCAAAATAACTTTACCGACCTCAAAAAAGAGTACACCGACCCTAATCACTGTTGTGACTTTTTCACTTATACCTATACCCTCACCGATGCTAACGGCCAACACACAGTTACCTTTACTGAAGGCCTACCTAATCTACCCGATGCCCTCTACGATATCACTGATGAAATCCAAGTAGCGCTATTTGAAAACCCCCAAGAATAAAGCACTCCCCTACCAATGATGACCGCACCACTACCTAAGGCTGACGCTTTCGATGCGTTTGCTCCTACCTATGATGATGACTTTAGCCATACCACCCTCGGCCACTGGCTCCGCCAACGCGTCTACCACCACATCCAACCCCACCTCCCCCCTCCCGCTCGCCTCCTCGAACTCACCTGTGGCACCGGCCTTGACGCCCTCTGGTTTGCCCAACAAGGCTGGCATGTCACCGCCACCGATGGCTCCCCCGCCATGGTTGCCGCCACTCAACAAAGAGCAACCCAACATAATCTCAACAACCAAATAAATGCCTTCCCCCTAACTTGGCACCAATTCCTATCACCCTCTCCCCCCCTTTCCCCTCCCTACCAAACCATCTTCTCCAATTTTGGCGGCCTAAATACCACCAACCAATGGCCCGCCCTCGCCTCCCGCTTCGCCCAATCCCTCGCCCCCCACGGCCTCCTCATCCTCACCCCCATGGGCCCTCTCTGCTTCTGGGAAACCGCTTGGTATCTCCTCCACGCTGACTGGCCTCGCGCCAGCCGCCGCTGGCGCCCCCACACCACCGCCCACATCGGTAACCACACCATCCCCATCTACTACCCCTCCCTCTCACAACTAACCACTGCCCTCTCCCCCTACTTTACCCACCAAGCGACCTACAGCCTCGGCCTCCTCCTCCCCCCTAGCTACCTCGGCCATTTCGTCAACCGCTACCCACGCCTATTCCACCATCTTAACCAATTCGAACAAAAATTCGCTGCTTGGTTCCGTAGCTGGGGTGACCATTACATCACCATCTGGCAACGTCGCCCTCATCATCCGGAGATTGATAATGTCATCCACCATCTCTAATCAACCCTTATGGGTCACCCCTAACACTGGCTGGGGCCGCTGGCGCGCCGCCCTCTGGCGCCGCCTACTCACTTGGCGTCACCAACTTTTCCCCCCTTCCCCCGACCGACTGACCCTCGAATATATCGATGTCACCCCCTTTATCGTCTTACCCACCGTCTTTAATCCCGTCCTCTTCCGCACCGGCCGCTTCCTCGCCCAAACCATCACCAACCTCCCCCTCAAACCCAATCAAGTCGTCCTCGACCTCGGCACCGGCTCTGGTGTCGGCGCCATCTTTGCCGCCCAACAAGGCACCTATGCCATCGCCTCTGATATCAACCCCGATGCCGTTCGCTGTGCGCGCCTCAATGCCGACCTCAATCACCTCAGTGACCGTGTCATCTGCACCACTGGCGACCTCTTCTCCGCTGTCACCGTCCAAAAGTTTGATTGGGTCTTTTTCAACCCTCCCTTTTACCAAGGAAAACCACAACATGTCCTCGATTACGCTTGGCGCGGCGAAGCTGTCTTTGAACGTTTCACCGCCCAGCTCCGCCCCCAACTAACCGCCACCGGCCACGCTGTCCTCATCCTCTCCTCCGATGGCGATGGTCAACATCTTATCAATTTGCTCCAAAATTCTAATTACACCCTTGAAATTATCAATCGTCAAAATCTTATCAATGAGATATTAACTGCGTACCTAATTACCCCATGAATATTATTTTTTACAACCCACAATCATCCGCTAATAAAAAACCACTTTTACCCATGTCCCTCCTAGCTGTCGCCGCCGTCCTCGAACCAGATTACAACTACACCATCGTCGATGGCAACTTAGAAGACGACCCACTAGCTACTTTAGACCAACTTATTCGCCAAACAGACAACCCCCTTCTCGGCCTCACCGTCATGCCTGGCCCCCAATTAACCCAAGCCGTCCCCCTTTGCCGCACCCTCAAAGAACGTCACCCCCATCTTCTTATCGTCTGGGGCGGTTACTTCCCCACCCAACATTGGGACGTCGCTCTCCGCGCCCCCTATGTCGATTATGTTGTCCGCGGTCACGGTGAAATCGTCTTCCGCCAACTCCTCGATCATCTCACCAACCAATCAATTTCTCTCCCTTTAACCTCTACTGAGGCCGATGACGCCGCCCCCGGCCCCAATATCCCCGGCTTAGCCTATACCCTTCCCGATGGCTCCCCCCATTCCAATCCGCTCGCGCCCATTCCCCACCCCAATAAATTGCCCTCTTGGAACTTTGACCAGCTCCCGATGGAGCACTATGTCCGCCCCACCTTCCTCGGCAGTCGCACCCTCGGCTATCACTCATCATACGGCTGTCCCTTCTTCTGTAACTTTTGTGCCGTTGTTAATATGGTTAACGGCCGTTGGCTCCCCCAATCCGCCGAAACCGTCGCCCACATCGCCCAACATTACCACGATCAATGGCAAGTCAATGCCATCGAATTCTACGACAACAACTTCTTCGTCCACCAAGCCCGTGTCGCTGAATTCAGTGAACGTATCCAACATCTCAATCTCGCTTGGTGGGGTGAAGGCCGTATCGATACGATGATCGCCTACGATGACCAAACTTGGCGCTTAATGCGCGATTCTGGTTTGAAAATGGTCTACTTGGGGGCCGAGTCCGGCTCCATCGAAACCCTTAAACGCATGGATAAAGGCGGCCAAATGAGCCCCGAAAAAACGCTAGCCATCGCTGAAAAAATGCGCCGCTGGCAAATTATCCCCGAATTCTCCTTCGTCATGGGTAATCCCCCCGACCCAGAGCAAGATATCATCGACACCATCGACTTCATCCGCAAACTCAAAACCATCTACCCAGAATCCGAAATCGTCATGTATCTCTACACCCCTGTCCCCCTCGCTGGTGACCTCTATGATCAAGCCAAAGCCGATGGCTTCGCTTTCCCTGAAACTCTCGAAGATTGGATTAGCCCCGCCTGGCAACAATTCTCCCAACGACGTAGCCGCACCATGCCCTGGATTCGCCCCACCCTCCAAGATCGTATCCATAATTTCGAACGTGTACTCAACGCCTACTACCCCACCAGCACCAACTACCATCTCAAAAAGAGCCACCGACAAGCCTTACGCGCTCTCTCATCGTGGCGTTACCATCTTCAATTCTATCGTTTTCCTTGGGAACTCCGGCTCCTCCACCGTTTTGTCGCCTACCAACGCCCCGAAACATCAAGCTTCTAACGCTTTCTCCGCTATTTCTCGCGTGGCTGGCAATGTAAACCAAAACTCACTCCCACTACCCAATTGGCTCTCAACCCCTACCTGCCCACCAAATTTGTGAATAATACGCTCTACAATCGATAAACCTAAACCATGACCATCCGCTCGATCAACATGAAAACGTGTGAACGGCGTAAATAATGTCTCTTGCATCTCTTGCGTAATCCCTGCCCCATTATCACGCACCCAAAACCGAACCCAACCATCCCCTAAATCCGTTCCCCCTATCTCCACCCGTGGCGGATCGCCACCATATTTCAATGCATTACCAATATAATTGGCCCAAACCTCCTCCACCCACGGCCCATACCCCCACGCCGACGGCCATACTTCTTGCTTAATAATCTCCGCATCTTTCTCTTCCACCACATGACTAAACCGCCCCAACGCCTCTAATGCTACCAAAAATGAATCCAAATCTTCCATTTCTGGTGCCTGATGCCGCAACTTCGATAACAACAACAACGCATCAATAATAGTGGTCATCTTTTGCGCATTACGCTGAATCACTTCCAAGAATCGCTGACCTTGCTCATCCATCTGCCCCCCATAATAAGCTTGCAATAGCTCTGCCATTCCCATAATCGGCGTTAATGGCGTCTTTAAATCATGCGCCACCGTCCGCGCAAATGCATCTAACTCACGATTGCTAGCCTCAAGCTCAGCCGCATACCGCCGCAAATCCTCCTGCGCCTGAATCGCCTGCTGCTGCGCTTCATGCACACGAATCGCATTTAGTACACTCCGACCTAATGTTTCTGGGGTAATCGACTCCTTCGTCAAATAATCAGCCGCCCCCGCCTTCATTAACTCCACCGCAATTCGCTCATCCCCTTGTCCCGTCAATACAATAACGGGACAAATAAGCTCCAAATCATTCATCTGCCGCAAAACATCTAAACCTGTGGTTTGCGGCAAATTATAGTCAACCAATAAACAATCTATATGCTGACCACGCATAACAGTTAAACCCTCCCCCCCTTCTCCCACTTCCAAAATGCGCACATCAAGCCCTGATTTTTTCAGTGCCCGTTTGACAATCATCCGATCAACGGCATCATCATCAATTACTAAAATAGACCATTTATCGCTCATAACGACTTTTTTCAACTTAAAGAAATAACTATGGTAAAGAAGTCAATGTCCAATAACGATTAAACGTCGCCATCGCTTCCACAAATTTCGAAGAGGTGACTGGCTTGACAATATAACCAGCAACATGATGATTAAACGCTTTGACACGATCCGTTTCTTCATCAGATGTCGTTAACACAACCACCGAAATCGATTTTAATTCATCATCAGCCCGTAAAGCTTCTAAAAATTCTAAACCACCCATACGCGGCATATTCAAATCTAGCAAAATAATATTCGGTCGTATCGGCTCTTGCCCACCTTCCCCACGCAATAAAGCCAACGCTTCTAAACCATCATTAGCTACATACAAAGGATTGGTGATATTTATCTTTTTAAATGCCCGTTGCACACTCATCACATCAACTTCATCGTCATCAACTAACAAAATACTCACGTCGTCTCTCATCCTTTACTCCGATAAGCTTAAAATAGGAAACTGCTACTTTTTTTATCAATTATACTACATAAGTTGTTTAGCCTAAAGATTTTGCACTTCTAATTTTAACAACTTCAACGTATCAAACGGCATATTTTCAAGGTCAAATCAACACCAATAAATAGCCTGTTTTATTTTGGCCAACTGAAATAAAACTCAGTACCACGTCCTTCCGAGATCACGCCCACTTCGCCACCAGTTTCTTCAACTAATTTCTTGACGACAGCTAAGCCAATACCAGTACTCTCCATTGTATCACGAGATTGTAATACGTGAAAGATACCAAACACCTTTTCTTGTTGATCCGCTGGAATACCAGGTCCATCATCTTTAACCCCAAACCGATAATAACTTCCTGTATCCGCTACTGTTACCTCAATGACCCCTTCTTCCTTATCATGATACTTTAATGCATTACTCAAAAAATTACTGAAGATTTGATCCAATTTAATCCGGTCTGTATGTAAAACAGGCATATCAGCCCCAATCTCAACCACAAATCCCTCGCGTGGCGCTAGGGTAACCACAATCTCATTTAATAACTCTCCTACATCCACATCCTCGATCTGGCTTTCCCCTTGACCTGCCCGCGAATAGGTCAAAATCCCTGTTATCAAATTTTCCATCCGCTTAATACGACTCCGCAACAACTCAAAGTATGATTGCGACTCGTCACTGAGACTATCCCCCATATCCTCCTCTATCCACGTCGCCAACTTCACAATACCCCGCAACGGCGCCTTTAAATCATGCGATACCACATAAGCAAACTCAACTAAAGCCTCATTGCTACGTGCTAATTCCGCCTCTATCGCTCTACGCTCCTTAATTTCCGCCTCTAACCGCTGGCGTTCATGCTCTAAAGCCACTGATTGCCGTTGTAATTGCCCTAATAAATCACGAAACCCACCAACCAAAACCCCGATAAACAATAACGCAAAAAAACCTGGACCAATCGATACCCGTACAAAGTCAGACCAATCATAGATACCAAGAGCTATCCACAAAACCATATTCCCAAAGTTAAACACAATCCCCATCAAGACCGCCCAACGTAACCCAAATAGTAGACCAGTCGCCGCCACCGGCAAAATCAACAACGCCGCGATCGCCCCTGCATTTGTCTCTAATGAATTAAAAAAAGCAACCAAATAAACCCCTAAAGCCACCCCCACCAGCCCCCACCGAACACCAAGGTGCTTTAACTCTAAATAACGCACCACAAATCGGGGTAACTGAATCTCACCACTATATTCATTCATTCAATTTACCTTACTCTGCTCTTTCCGCTTTAGGCCATGTAAATGTAAAGCGGCTCCCTTCACCAACTCTAGAGATAACATCAATTTCGCCCCCTCTCTGCTCCACAATACGACGTACCAACGCCAACCCTAAGCCCACACTCTCTTTCTTATCTCGCGCTTGCAATGTCTGAAAAACAACAAAAATCTTGTCATAAAAACGTGGATCAATACCAGGCCCATCATCAATAACTGTGAACGCATAAAAATCACCACGCTCGGCCACCTCAACCCTAATCTCCCCCTCCTCCTCATCATGATGCTCAATCCCATTCCGAATCAACGCATCAAACACTTGCCCCAACCGATTCCGCTTCGTTTTCAATGTAGGCATATCTTCCGCCACCGAAATCGTGAACCCATCCGGCACTTCAATGTCTGCTATCACCTCTTCAAGTAAATCATCTACCATCACATCTTCAAACTCAGTCCCCAAACGCCCCACCCGTGAATAAACCAACAAACTATCAAGTAACGCCTCCATCCGCGCAATACGCCCATGAATCATTTCCATATAGTTTGGCAATTCTCCAATCATCGCATCCGCCTCAATCAAATCCTCTTCCATCCACCCCGCCAAACTACCAATCGCCCGTAATGGTGCCTTCAAATCATGTGATGTAATATAAGCTAAATGCTCCAACTCATCATTGCTTTTCAATAAATCTTCATTCGTTAACGCTAACTCTTCAGTCCGTTCCGCCACCCGCAACTCCAACGTCGCTAACACCTCCCGCAACTCCAATACCATCTGATTGAAATTAGCCGTCACAATCCCCACTTCACCACTCCCCGGCTCCAACAACGGCGTATCCATCTTCCCATCCCCAATTTCCCGCGCCACCACCGCCAATGCCCGCAACGGCCGTGTAATCCGCCGTGACACCACCACAGATACCACACCAGCCACCACTAAGGCCACCATCATCGCCGTTCCTCCCACCCATATCACTTGCTGCATAAACCGAAATGATTCTCGCCCCTCTTGCCGCACCACCACTGTCCAATCTAAACGCTCCACCGCCGCAATCGCCAACGCCTCATTGAAATACCCATGCTCGGCCGCCCCATGCCCTATGTCCCCAGATACATGGGCAAAACCAAACAAGGCAATATCACCATCCCCATCTGTCGCCAACTCCCAACCCGATTCCACTTCTGTAAATCCTTGTCGTACACTAATTGGTAACTCAGCTGTATCCCCTGCATCACCATCATCATCATTATCAGATTCTAAATCTTCTTCATCATGATCATGACCATGCCCTTCATTCTCAGCCTCCCCGGCATGTGTCAACAAACCATCATCAGTCGATGGATCAAATAACACCTCGCCACTACCATCTAACAAAACAGCATGGCCTGTCTCCCCCACCCGCACTTCACCGATCAATTCTAATAATTCCACTATATCAATAGTGCTGCGCAATACCCCAACCACCTCATTTGAATCATGTGCATAAATAGGCACCGCTACTAATACCGCAAAGGTTTGACTGCTCGTCTCAATCTGGGGAGAGGAAATATAGACCGCACCTTCCCCACCATTCCACGCCACTTGCCACCACTCTTCATCCCCTTGCTCATAATCAGACAAATCTGGTGAACTGGACGCCACTGTCCCCCCATAGCGATCGGTTATAAATACTTCTACATGTATTGGAAACTGCTCCGAAAATTCAACCATCGCATGTGTCGCATCAGAAACATCTGTAACCGTAACCACTTCCTGTAAAACAGGATCATTAAAATCTCCCGCCATCCACATCTCATTCAACCGTTTAATCTCGGCCTCGGCCTCCCCCTCCCCCATCCCCTCATACATCTCATTACGTACCAAAACTGAGTCCACCACCACATCTGACCACGCCAAAACCTGCACTTGGCCTGTCCTCTGCAACAAAAAACTCGCCACCCCATGCCCCACATCTTGGCTTTGCGCTTCAAATGTATGCCCTAACTGCTCCCCAATCGTCGCTGTCACCACCTGTCGTATCGGAATTAAAATCATAAGCGAAACAATGACAACAATCGACAAAGATAATATTGTTAACCGCGCCGAAATTGACCAACTGCGCGGCTTGTACCATACAAACGGTTTTGCCTCATTCATATTAATGATTATATCATCGATCATACGAATCATCACCCTCTTTCCCCCCCCTATTTGCTCTAATCAAGCACAATAGCACCACTACCCCTCATCATATAGTCTCCGCCTCCACCCCAGCCCCAGCCATCGGTTGACACACATACACCTGTGCCTCATTACCCGTCTGCTCCTCATACGCCGCCGCCACCCGCTTCACCCACTCATCCACACCCTCGGCCGCTACCAACGCCATCGCACACCCCCCAAAACCCGCCCCCGTCATCCGCGCCCCATAACAACCCGCCTCCCACGCACAATTCACCATCACATCCAACGCCCGACTCGATACCTCGAAATCATCCCGCAAACTCTCATGGCTCGCATTCATCAACTCACCCAACCGCTCCGCATCCCCCGCCCGCATCGCCACCGCCGCCGCCAACGTCCGCTCATTCTCACTAATCACATGCCGCGCCCGCTTCCCCATCGTCTTCTCCAACATCATCTCCCGCCGCTCAAACTCGGCCAAACTCACATCCCGCAACGCCTTCACCCCAAAAAACCGCGCCGCCGCCTCACACTGCTGCCGCCGCTCATTATACGCTGAATCCACCAAACCCCGCCGCGTCCCCGTATCCAACACCACCACCGCCGTCCCCGCCGGTAACGGCACCCAATCCACCTCCAATGACCGACAATCCAATAACAACGCCTGCCCCTCCTTCCCCATCGCCGATATCATCTGATCCATAATCCCACACTGCACCCCTACCCACTCATTCTCCCCCTTCTGCGCCAACTGCGCCATCCGACTCCCATCCCAGTCCCATCCCCCCGCCACCGACCACACCCGCGCTACCCCTAACTCCAACGCCGCCGATGACGATAAGCCCGCCCCAATCGGTACGTCACCCGCCATCACCCCTTCCCAACCAACCACCTCATAGCCCGCCCCGCTCAACACACCACCCATCGCCGTCACATACGCCCCCCAACTCTCACCCCCCGCCTGTAACAACGCTGTATCCAACACAATCTCTTCCTCAAAATCCAACGAATACAGCCGCACTTGCCCATCCATCCTCGGCCGCGCCGCTATCCACACCGCCCGATCAATCGCCATCGGCAACACAAACCCATCATTATAATCCGTATGCTCCCCAATTAAATTCACCCGCCCCGGCGCCCGCACCAACCACCGCGCCTCCTCTCCAAAACGCTCCCGAAATGTACGCATCACCCGTTCTTCAATCTTCATTAATCCATCTCCTCTGTATAATGTCTCGTCGCCAAACCACGCAAACGGCTCGCCGCCTGCTCCGCCGTCAAATCACGCTGCGCCTCCCCCAACATCTCAAACCCCACCAAAAACTTCTTTACCGTCGCCGACCGCAACAACGGGGGATAAAAATGCGCATGTAACTGCCAATGCCCTTCATCCGCCACCCCCTGCGGCCGACCATGCCACCCCATCGAATACGGAAACGACGTACTAAACAAATTATCATACCGAATCAGCAACCGCTTCAAAATCGCCGCCAACGAATCTCTCTGCTTATCTGTCAACTCATTCAAATGACCCACCCGCTCTCGTGGCAACAACAACGTCTCAAATGGCCACACCGCCCAATACGGCACCACCACCACCCAATCATCATTCACCTCCACCAATCGCTCCTCCTTCTCCAATTCCAAGGCCACATAATCCAGCAACAATAAACGCCCATTCTCCTTCACATACGCTCTCTGCCGCTCATCTTCCGCCTCGGCCTCATTCGGCAACCGATCCAACGCCCAAATCTGGCCATGCGGATGCGGATTAGACGACCCCATCATCGCTCCCCGATTCTCAAATACCTGCACCCACTTATACCGCTCCCCCAACGCCGTCACCCGTTCCCCCCATAAATCCACCACCTTCCGAATCTCCCCCTCACCCATCAACGCCAACGTCAAATCATGTCGTGGCGAAAAACAGATCACTTCACATGTCCCCTGCACCTGCCCCGCTCGCAATAACGGATGCTCCGGCTCTGGCACCGGTGGCGTTTCTGGCAACAACGCCGCAAAATCATTCGTAAATACATACGTCTCTTCATACGCTGGTGTCTCCACCCCGTTCGCCCGCACATTCCCCGGACACAAATAACATTGCGGATCATAACTCGGCCGCGTCTCCTTCACCGGCTTCTCCACCTGCCCCTGCCACGGCCGCTTCGTCCGATGCGGTGATACCAACACCCATTCCCCCCGTAATGGGTTATACCGCCGTTGTGGATGCTCTGTTGGATCAAAATTCATCATAAAACCCCTTTTCTAACTATTCTCTTACACAAACTGTGGTCTCGTTTACGTTCTATTTATGCAAATCGTTTAAACTATAAGTGGTAAAAACTATTTTGGCAACAATTATGCTAAAAAACTAGTGTATGTCACCAAATTAATTGCGAATCATAGACATATACACTCACGATAAGGATAAAATTTCTCTTATGAACTCTCAAACCAACACTCGTGTCCCCATCGTCCCTCTTCGCGGCGGCGTCGTTTTTCCCGCCGCCACCACCACCATCGCCATCGGCCGGCGTCGCTCCCTAACTGCCGCCCAAGAGGCGATGGAAAAAGGGGGCACTATTCTCGTCTTGGTTCAATACGATAGCGATATCGAAATGCCTGAAGAGGATGATCTCGCCCCCATTGGCATTATTGCCACTATCCGTGATATCCTCCGCGCCCCCCAATTTGGCGTCCAAATGCTCGTCGACCTCCATCGACGTGTCCAATTCGACACCCTCCTCCAAACAGAACCCTATCTCATCGGTACCTACAGTGAACTTGATGATGCCACCGATGCTGAAGCTCCTGAACTAATGACTGAAGTCATCGCCTATGTCGAACAATATGCTGACATCTTAGGCGAAGTCAATCGCCAAGTGGCCGCTACTCTCCGTACCCAAACCACCGCCGGCCGTCTCGCTGACTATGTCGCTGGTCTTATCACCATGCCTTTTGACCTCGAAATGGAACTGCTCAACACCGTTAATGGGCTCGAACGCCTCCAACGGATGCGCAAACATCTCCAACAAGAGGTCCGTATCGCCGATCTGCGCAGTCAAATCCAACGGGAAGCGCGCGATGGTGCCGATAAAGCCCAACGCGATTATATGCTTCGCGAACAGATGCGCGCCATTCGCAAAGAATTGGGTGAAGATGATGCCACCCTCGGCGATGAACTCCGCACCAAAATCGAAAAAGCGGAAATGCCCGAAGATGTCGAAAAACGTGCCCATCGCGAATTGCGCCGCCTAGAACAACAAGGGCCAAATTCGGCCGAGGCCAGTGTCATCCGCACCTATCTCGAATGGCTCGTTGAACTCCCCTGGAACGTCATGAGTGAAGACAACCTCAATATCAAACATGTTCGCGAAGTCCTCGATACCGACCATTACGGCCTCACCGATGTCAAAGACCGTATCGTCGAATATGTCGCCGTCCGCAAACTCGCTGGCACTAACATGAAAGGGGCGATCATCAATCTCAACGGCCCTCCCGGTGTCGGGAAAACCTCTATCGCCACCTCCGTCGCCCGCGCCATGGGGCGTGAAATGGTCCGTATCAGCCTCGGCGGTGTTCGTGACGAGGCCGAAATCCGCGGCCATCGCCGCACCTACATCGGTGCCCTCCCTGGCCGCCTCATCCGCGCCCTCCGCGATGCCAAAACCCGCAACCCCGTCATCGTCCTCGATGAAATCGATAAAGTCGGCTCCGATTGGCGCGGCGACCCCAGCTCCGCCCTCCTCGAAGTCCTCGACCCCGAACAAAACAGCACTTTCGCTGACCATTATCTCGAAGTCCCCTTCGATCTCAGCCAAGTCATCTTCATCACCACCTCCAACCAACTCGGCCAAATCCCCCCCCCTCTCCTCGACCGGATGGAAACCATCGAAATGCTCGGCTATATCGAAGATGAAAAATTTGAAATCGCCCGTGGTTACCTCGTCCCCAAACAGCTCGAAGGCCACGGCATCGGTGATACCACCGTCACCTTCGACGACGAAGCCCTCCGCCAAGTCATTCGCCACTACACCCGCGAAGCCGGTGTCCGCCAACTCGAACGCACCATTGGCACCATCATTCGCAAACTCGCCGTCAAAGTTGCCAGCGAAGACAGCGGCCCCTTCCACGTCACCGCTGACGATATCGAAGAGTTCCTCGGCCCCGAAAAATTCACCTACGGCAACGCCGAAGAACAAGATGAAATCGGTGTCAGCACCGGCTTGGCCGTCAATAGCTTCGGCGGTGACCTCCTCGCCATCGAAGTCAGTATCAGCGAAGGCAAAGGCAAAATCACCCTCACCGGCTCCTTAGGCGATGTCATGAAAGAATCCGCCCAAGCTGCCCTCACCTACGCCCGCTCCCACGCTCGCCAACTCAACCTCGAACCCCAAACCTTCGATGAAATCAATGTCCACATCCACGTCCCCGCTGGCGCCACCCCCAAAGACGGTCCCAGCGCTGGTATCACCATGGCCACCGCCATCATCTCCGCCCTCACCCACCGTCCCGTCCGTCGCGATGTGGCCATGACCGGTGAAATCACCCTCCGTGGCAAAGTCCTACCCATTGGTGGCCTCAAATCCAAAACGATCGCCGCCCATCGCGCCGGCATCAAAACTGTCTTAATGCCCAAGGACAACGCCAAAGATATCCCTGACCTCCCCGAACAAGTTCGCCAAGAACTTGACCTCATCCCCGTCAGCCATCTTGACGAAGTCCTCAATGTCGCCCTCCTCTCCGCCATCGCCCCCCCTTTCAGTAGTGGCGACCCCAACACCTCGGCCGAAAAACCCAAAAAAGCGACCGCTTCCGGTACTGGGCGCAACCAATCCCCTGCCCAAAACGACCGCCCCCTCCAAGCCACATCCTAATCACTAACAAGGGGTACCCAACTGGGTGCCCCTCATCAATTCATTCTTCACCTCTCCAATCCCACCACATCACCACCCCCTTCAACCCCCAATCGCACCAACGTCTCCACATCATACATCCCCACTAACAACGGCACCCCCTCCGGTGCCCCCTCTGGTAACACCACCCGATGCGGATCCACAATCAACTGACCCGGCTCCCACCGCGTTGTCGGCCACTCATCACAGGCTGGGGCCCCATCATCCTGCGCCCACAGCTGCTCCCCATCATACGCATGTACAAACACCTGATAATTCCGCTCCAACGGTGCTAATGCCTCCCAATACAACACCACCTCAATCTCCCTCGGCCCCACCTCCCGCACCGTATACCCCCGCAACACAATCACATCCCCCAACAACACCCCCGCCTCAACCGCCCAACCTTCTGCGGCCGGCGCCATCTCCTCCGCCGTCACCCACCGCCGCCCCGTCGTCGCTCCCCAATTCCAAACTTCCGTCACAAACGCCTCCTCCTCCACAAATTCTACCTCCTCCCAACCATACACCTCCAGCCCCACCTGGCCATTAATCAACACCCGCCTCACCACCGACATCTGCGCCAACACATCCTCATCATAAGCCAACGCATCCTGCGCATCAGACACCAGTACAAACGTATCAAAATTCGGGCAATAGGTTCGCCCCGCTCCCCCACCATACCAATTCGCCACTTCCGGCTCCTCATTACTACCATACCAGCCACCATTTCTGACCTCATCAGCCACCGCCCGCCAACCTGCCTGATGGGGAAAACCAAACAAACCATACAACGGCGGGCTCTCCCACGTCGTCACAAACCCAGCTGGCCGTGCCCTCTCCCACGACCTCTGCCGTTCCGGAGCCACTTCAACAAACATCACCCCCACATAATAAGCGCAAATCAACCACCACACCCCCAAACCACCCTGCCACAACCAACGCCACCACCCGTCCCGATAACTAATCACTTTCTCAATTCCCACCGCCGCCAAAACAATCCCCCCTGGAAAAAAGGTGTAAATATGTGTGCGTGGATCTGTCACCACCAATAAATAAAACAAAAACGGTGCCCAAAACAACAATACCGCCCCCAGCCCCCGTCGCTCTCGGCCCAACCACACACACCCCACCACCAATAAAATCCCGCCTAAAACAATATAATAACTACTATTATATAAAGTCGCCATCTGCCACGCTTCCGGCCCACTCCATGCCCACGGCCCTCCCTCCCCACCCGTCCCCACCCGATCATTCACCAAATAAGACAACGTCCGCGCAAAATTCGGATGGCGCATAAACGGCACATAAAACAGACCCAATACCAACCCCCCCAAACCAATCCCTCCCCACCACGCCGGCCAATCGATCTTTTTCTCCTGCCACACTCGCCCCACCACCCACCACGTAATCGCTGGGGCAAACAACACCGCATCATAATGGGCCAACAAGCCAGCCGCTAGAA
>DATHYN010000113.1:0-4469 GCA_035459145.1 Anaerolineae bacterium
GGAGGTGAGGTAATATTGGGATTGTAAGATGGTTGTGATTATGGGGATGTGGCGTTATGGTTGAGATGAATGTGGGAAGAAAGTGGTTGCTGAAGAGAGAATGGAGTTGTTATTGGTGGTGTCGATTGGGGGCTAATCGGGATGGGTGGGAGGGGATGAGTAGGGATGCCGGTAGAGGCGATTTTGATGAAAAGGGATAAGTGATAGGAGAAATTAATAATGGCCGAAAAAGATAAGGTTAAAAAGAGTGTGTTGTTGGTGGTGGATGCGCAGGTGGGTGTGGTGGCGGAGGCGTGGGATAGGGAGCGGATTGTGGGGAATATGGTGGTGGCGGTAGAGAAGGCGCGAGCGAGTGGGGTGCCGGTAATTTGGGTACAGCATATGAGTGAAGAGTTGGTGCGGGGGGAGGCTGATTGGGAGTTGGTGGCAGGGTTGGCGGTGGCCGAGGGGGAGAGGCGGATTGATAAGATGTTTAATTCCTCGTTTGAGGAGACGCCGTTGGCGGGTATGTTGACAGAGTTAGGGGTTAATCATATTGTGTTGGCGGGAGCGGCTACGAATTGGTGTATTCGAGCGACAGCATACGGGGCGTTAGAGCGAGGGTATGATGTGACCTTAGTTAAGGATGGGCATACGACAGATACGATAGAGTTGGAGAATGGGTTGAAGATTGAGGCTGAGCAGATGATTCATGATTTGAATATAGCGATGAAATGGTTAGCGTATGCGCAGCGTGTTAATGATGCGGTGGGCGTCGCCGAACTTCAGTTTTAGTAAGTAAAATAAGGAGAAAAAATGGAAACGCATGCGCGATTAGGGACGTTTGAAGATGTATTGGCGAAGGGAGGGAGTGAGGAGATACGGGCGATTGCAAGTCGGTTGCGGGAGGTGATCGAGGAGTTGCATCCAGATTGTGTGGAGGTGCCTCGGCCGGGTGAGCCCTCGGCCGCTTATGGTGTTGGCCCGAAGAAGATGAGTGAAGCGTATGCTTACATTATGCCGTTGGCTAACTATGTCAATTTAGGCTTTTTTCATGGGGCGAATTTGGCCGAGTTTGAGGCGATGTTGGAGGGGAGTGGTAAGCGACTGCGTCATGTGAAGATTCGGACGTTGGCCGAGGCGGAGAGGGATGAGATTAAGGCGTTGTTGCGGGCGGCGCGGCGTGAGCGGGAGGAGGCGGTAGCGGGGTAAGGAATATTTGATGTTTTGATGAGGTTTGGTGGATTTTAACGCGGATTTTGGGGTTTTGACAGATTTTTTGGTGTTGGTTAAGTGAAGGGGGTCTTTTGTTGGAAGGTTGGTGATGTGTAAATGAATATGAACTAGCCCTTAGAAATTAATGATTTTAGAGAAAGGTAGGTCAATAAGATGAGTGATGAAGAGCAAGTGGGGAGAGGGGAGAAACGGCCGTTAGGAGTAACGGTGTTAACCTTTTATGCAATTTTCGCCGCGGTGTTGGTGCCGTTGTTTGTGGTTACGATGCCGGCACTGTTTTTATCGGCGGCGGAGCGGTCTGGTTTGTTCTCATGGAGTGATCTCCTGTTGACGATTTTGTTAGCGGGGAGTATTTTGGTGGCGGCAGTGAAGACATGGCAAGGGAATAATAAGGCTCGTTGGCTGTTTTTGGCCTTGGTAACGGTGCATTATGTTTTGTTGGGGTTTAATAATGGGATGGTTTTATTATCGGGGGGGGCACCGGCGGGGCTGGAAACACGGATGATGGGGCGAGTGTTTCGCGGGGTGTTTTATCCGGCAGTGTATATTTGGTATTTTAATCGGCCGTATGTGAGGGCGTTTTTTGGTTTGAAGTAAGGGGATGGGGAGCGGGTTGTGGTTAGCGTGTGAGTAAATAGGAAAAATCTAGTAGTAAGCGTTCAGCGTCATTCATGGCGGCCCGTTCTTCTTTGATTTCGCGGACACGATTGGGGTAGTCGGTGATGATGCTATCGACGCCCATACTGATGAAGGGGGAGATATCTTCTTTTTCGTTGAGGGTCCAGACAAAGAGGGGCATATTGTTGTTGTGGGCGCTGTCGAGGAGGGAGGGGGTGGCGATGGCGGCGGAAACGGCGAGAAAATCGACATTTAGGGTGGTTAATTCACCGATGGTGATGGCCGAGGCGAGGAAGCCAACGGTGATGTCGGGGGCGAGTTGTTTGATTTCTTGGGTGGCGGCGTAGTTAAGTGACATGATGATGACATCGTCTTCCATCCCTTTTTCGCGAATTAGGTTGACGACACGGCCGGCTAAATCTTCATCTCGACCATAATATTTCAGTTCGATGGCGACTTTGACGTGGCCGTGGGCCTCGTCTAAGAGTTGGGCTAAGGTGGGCACCCCTTCACCGCGAAAAGCCTCATCAAAACGGCTACCTACTTCTATTTGTTGGACGACAGCGTAAGGTGTATCAGCGACAGCTTGGGGGATGCCGGCGCGAAGCATGTAATCGCTGTCATGGTTGAGGATAAGGACGCCATCGGAGGTTTCTTGGACATCGACTTCGACGTAATCGGCCCCATCGGCGATAGCTTGGTGGAGGGCGGCGATGGTGTTAGGGGGAGCGACGGCGGAGCTGCCGCGGTGGGCGGTGATGGTGACGAGGCGGGGTTGGCTTAGGTTTTGGGCTAAGGTGATACCAAGGGCGCCTGATAGTAGTAAGGCGAGGGGCAAAATCAGCCAGAGGAGACGTTGGGTCGGACGCCATACGTCTTTAGTAATGTAGACATCATGAAGGGGGAATGGTTCCGGCTCGGTGGTTAATTCTTGGTGGAGGTGGACAATTAAGATGGCAGTTATGGCGGATGTGGCTAGCGAAATGAGATAACTGATAATGAAGAAGGTGATAAGTGTGCCGCCCATGATTAAGATTAATAAGGGGAGGCGGTCGGTGGCGGTGGCGAGGAGACGGGTGCTGATTTGTTGGGAGATGATGGTGGTGAGGAGGGGGATGAGTGTGTTGATAAGTAGCCATAGGCCGAGTAGCTGGGCGATAGACCAGCGATTGTTGCGGGCGAGTTGGTAGCTGTGGGGGAGCGCTTGGGAACGTCGTTGGGGGCTGAATAAGATGTTGGGGAGGGCGAAGAGCCAGGCGATGCCGAGATAGAGCCAGACAGCGAGTAAGATGACAAGGAGGAAGAGGGTGATGAGGACAACTTGTTGAAATTCTGGTGGGGTGAGATCGAGGTAGTAGTTGATATCATATTGGCTGAGGTTGCGGCGATAGAGGAGGGCGACGGTGAGCGCGACGGGGAGTAAGGTGAGGAGGATGGTGAGGATAAAGGTGGTGCCTAGTTTGAGGAGGTTAGAGGCGTGGGTGGCGGTATGTTTGAGGGCGGTGAAATAGTGGATGGGGCGTTTTTTTAGTTGACCGAAGGCGATGATTTGTAGTACGCTTTGGTTGGCGAAGAGGATGCCGAGGGTGAGGGTGAGGATGGTGAGGAGGCCGAGGGTGCCGGTGGGGGAGAGGAGGAAGTTAATGATGTCGGTATTGCTGACGGCGGTGTTATCGCTACGGTTGACGATGGTTTGGAGTAGCCATGAGGTGATCGGTGTGAGGAGCACGAAGGCGATTATTTTGAAGAGGAGGTCGGCGATGAAGAATTGGGGGAATCCTTGTTGGAATAGTTTGTAAGCGTTGATGATTTTTTTGAGGTTTGTTTGTAACATAGGTTATGATTCAGGAATGATTTTGATTTTTGGTAAAGCTTTGGTTAATGTAAGGTTTGCATTGCGCAAACCTTAACCATCCCTATTTTATCATTTAAAATTTAGTTTGTTAGGGGATATTCGTAACGTGTAACTATGGGATTTGCTATTGTGATTGTGTGTAGGAGAAAGGTTTGGTGGTTTTGAACGCGGATTTTGGGAATTTTTGGGGTTTTTTGTTTGGAAGGGTGGCGATTTGGCAAAAATTGCATCAGTTTTTTGGTGGGTTTTGGCTGAGACGAAGCAGATATGCTCAAGGAAGTTATGATGGATATTTTGTGGCGTGGTCAGAAAGGGTATGAGCGGTTGTTGGGGGTGACGGGGGGATGGGCCGAGGGGGGTGGTTTTGTGTTGGTGGAAACGGAGCGGCGTCATGAGCCGGAGTGGGCGAATTGGGTTTTGCCTATTTGGTTTTTGCGTTGGGGGGAGATGCGGGTTTGCTCGGTGGCGCCGGATAAGCGGGGGGTGGTGGAGCGGTTGTGGCCGTTGGTGGCGGGGGAGGAGGGTTTGTTGGGGGCAGGGTTGTTGGCGGCGGCGCGGGCGGAGGTGGGGTTGGCGGCCGAGGGGTGGCATGGGCGGGAGATTTTGGCTTATTTGGGTGGGGAGGTGTGGTTGGATGATGATTGGGGGGCGGTGGCGTGGTTGACGGGTGATAGCGCCGATGGTTATCGGTTTTTGAACTATTTTGATGGGGGGGTAGGGGTGTTACGGAGCGAGGCGGGCGAGGTGATGTCGTATGTGGGGGTGAAGGATAAGGGGGTGA
>DATHYN010000114.1:0-14505 GCA_035459145.1 Anaerolineae bacterium
GGGGGTATCGTGTGAGGAGGGAGAGGGGCAGGAGGCCGAGGTGGGATGATGAGAGAGGTGATGTTAGGGGGGACGCGGCATCCCGCGAGAGGGTTGTGGAAGCTGGAGGGTAGGTTAGGCGCGTGATGCCACGTCATTACAGGGGGCTGGCGCGGGGGCGGGGGAGAGACCTCGCAGCTTTTTAGGGAGGTGTTGTGGGTTGGAGGGGAATGGTTAGGAAAGCTGCGAGGTCGCGGAGGGGGGCGGGAGGCCGAGGGGAGATGATGAGAGAGGTAAGGTTAGGGGAGCGAGGCATCGTGCGAGAGATGGTTAGGCGTTAGCGGGTGAGGGTCGGCGCACGAAGCCTCGCCGGTACGTTGGGGCTGGCGCGGGGGCGGGGGAGAGACCTCGCAGCTTTTTAGGGAAGTGTTGTGGGTTGGAGGGGAATGGTTAGGAAAGCTGCGAGGTCGCGGAGAGGGGCGGGGGGCCGAGGGGAGATGATGAGGGAGGTGATGCCAAGGGGGACGCGGCCCGTTCGACAAGCTCAGGGCAAGCTATCCCGCGAGAGGGGTGTGTAAGCTGGAGGGTGGGTCAGGCGCGTGATGCCACGTCGTTACGGGATGGGGATGTCGAGGTGGTCTTGGTTGGTGGGGGTGAGGAGGCGGGGGCCTTGTGGGGGTTGGTAGAGGCCGAGGCGGAGGGTGTGGGGGGTGGTGTCGGGGGGGAGGGTGAGGGTGTGGTGTTGGATGATGGTGTCGCCGGGGCGCCAATGGGGGGCGGGGGCGTCGAGGCCGTCGTGTTGGGTGAGGATGGTGCCATCGGGGGCGAGGAGGTGGATGAAGATGCGGCGGGGGGCGGCCGGCGTCGCGGTGACGCGCCAATGGGTGAGTAGCTGGCAAGTGGTGTTAGCGTGGCAGGGGGTGAGGTAGGTGAGGCCTTGTAATGTAAGCTCATCGTTAAAGGTGGTGGTGATGGGGGTGGTGGGCGCGGGGTAGGGGTGGGTGAGGGTGTAGATGGTGAAACTGCCGCGGTCGGCGTGGGGATGGGTGGTGAGGATGGTTTCGAGTTCGGGGACGAAGGGGAGGACGGTAGGGCGGAGGAGGTGGGTGTTGGGGCTTGGTGGCGGCAGGAGGAGGGTGTGCGGCGGGCCGAGGTAGCGTAGGGCGATATCGGAACGTTTTAGGTTGAGCTGCATGGTGGGTGGGTCCATGGTGTCGGGGGTCCAGCCGGCGATGGTGATGTGGGCCGAGGGGGGGCTGTTTTCGTTCAAATAGGTGCCCATAGCGGTCAACGCTTCTTGCCAGACAAAACGTACCTCTTCGTTTTGAGGCCATAGGCTAAAGATGTTGAAAGTTGTACTGCCTATATCATAAAGAAAGAGCAAAGTCAAGATCAATACGGTGAAATTTTGGTAAGATTTTGTGGATAACTGTGGATTATCTGTGGATAAGAGGGGTATAATGTGCATAACTTGGGGATTTTGGGGATAAGTGGCGAAGCGCCATAGGTCGCTTAAAAGCAGGGCGGGGAGGAGGGTTAGGACGGGTAAGGCGTTGATCATGCGGATGGTGCTGGGGGCGTTGATGGTGACAATACTGGGGGCGGCACTGGCTAAGAGCCACAATAGAACGAAGGCGTAGCGTGGGTCGCGCCAATGCCATAAACTGTAAAGTAAGCCGATATAAAAACAGATGGCGATGATGGGGGTGAAGACGGGTCGCTCGGCCACATTCTGTCGCCACAACGGATCCCCCCCGTACCCAAAACCACGTAAAATGTGGAAACTATTGCTCAAAACGGGCAATGGATCACCGGCGCGCAACGCCCGTAGAGGGGCGTCAACCTCGGCCACACGAATATCAGCATTTTCCGTTGTTAGTAAAAAGTGAGCAAGTGGCAACGGAATGGTTCCTAGTAAAAGCAGAAAGATGAGAATGCCACGCCAACGGGCGCGCCAGGCATCAAAATGAAACAGGGCTAAATAGATGATAAACAGGCCGAAAAAAATGGGGACGGCACGGGCGGCCATGTAGGTGTATAACGATAAGCCGGCCCAAATACCGGCCCAGATGAATTCTCGTTGGTCGTGGCGTAGCGACCAACGGGTCTCGGCCGTGGCGGTCCACCCCCGCCACCAATAATAAGCGGCCAACGTCGATAAAACGGGCAACAGCATCGCCCGCAACCCTTGCCGACTAAAAAAGACGGGCCATAACAAAATGGCTAACCAAGCGATACTGATTAACGCCACGTCTCGATGCCACAGTTTGCGGATTAGGGGATAGGTGACGGCTACGACCAAAAGGCCTAAAAAAGCGGTTGGTAAGCGTAAGGCGAGGGCATTATCACCCAGCAAAGCGACAAACAGCGCTTGGATGTAATGAAAACCAGCTTCATGTCCGTATGCTTCGGTAAAATAGACGGCGTAATAATTTTCATCGAGGATGGCACGGTCGATGAGCCAGTTGGCGACTTCATCGTGGGCGAGGCCGGGTGGGGAGATGTCAGTTAGACCGTAGAGGCGGAGGAAGCCGGCGATGAGGAGAATGGCTAGGCGGAGGTGGCGGTGGCGGCGGAGAGACATTTTAGGCTAGTTTGAGGCGTTGGGCGACGGGGGCGGGGATGAGGGTGCGGAGAACGGCCGCTTCGCTAGGCGTGAAGATGTTTAAGCGCCACAGCATGAGTGGGTAGGTGATGAGGCCGGCGATGGTGGCGACGAGTAAATGGAGGGGGAGGGTGAGGAAGATGACGACGGCGGTGACGACCGTGGCTGTGACTAAACGGCCGGTTAATTTGATCCAGTTGATGGCAGGGAAGCGGGCGCGTAGGTAGATGTTGAACATGACGAGGAGGATAATTTCGGAGAGGATGGTGGTGACGGCAGCCCCTTGGTAGCTGAAGGTGGGGAGGAGGATGAGATTAGCGACGGTGTTGAAGATGACGCCGACGAGGAAGGCGCGGGTTAGGCGGCGTTCTTGGCCGATGGCGATGAGGACGTAGTTGATGACGCTATTGAGCCAGCCGAAGGGGATTGACCAGATGACGAGTTGCAGGGCGATAGCACCATGGGGCAAAAATTCGTTCCCCCCGAGCATACCTATCAGAACGTAGGCCCAGATGGTGATGAAGAGGCCGAGGGGGAGGGCGACGAGGAGCATTAATTTTAGGGAGAGGCGGAAGGTGACGAACGCTTCGTCGATATTTTCATGGACTTGGCGAGAGATGACGGGGAAAAGGGCGAAGGTAAAGAATGAGGGGATGACGTTGAAGGCGTTGACCCATTTGTAGGCGCTGTTGTACCAGCCGACGGTGTCTTTGCCGTTGATTTGTTGCAGGATGGGGATGTCGATTTGGAAGAAGATGACGGCGAGGAGGTGGTTGAGCATGAGGGGGTAACTGCTGATGAGCATCGTTCGTTGCAGAGGGAAGTCGATGCGCCAGCCGTGGCGGGGGAGGGGGATGAAGCGGTAGGTGGCGGCGGCTAAGATGGCGAGGGTGACGAGGTTGACGATGATGGAGACGGCGGCAAGGCCGACGAAGCCGAAGCCGAAGAGGAGGGCGATTACGCCGAAGGCGACTTTGAGGATGGTGGTGACGGTGGTGATGGCGGCGGGGAGCTCGGCCCGTTCGTAAGCGTAGAAGAGGCCGGCGAGTCCTTGGCCGATGCCGGAAAAGAGCATGCCGATCATAATAAAGAGGATGGCGCTGGTGATTTGGGCATCTAGGGCGCGGCCGGCGGCGTTGAGTGAGGTCAAATAGATAATAATCGGAACGCTGGCGACGAGGCTGGTACCGATGCGGAGGACGGAGGTGTTGAGGAGGTAGCGGCTCGATTGGTCTTTGTCTTGAGAGACTTCGCGGATGATGAGGGTGTTGAGGCCGAAGTTGGAGATGATTTCAAACCAGCCGGCGATGGTGATGGCGGTGGCGTAGCCGCCGGCGTCACCGGAACCGAGGATGCGGAGGTAGAAAGCGGCGAAGACGAAATCGATACCGCGGTTAAAAAGGTTGAGGAACATGGGGGCGATGCTGTTTTTGGCGATGCTGTGGGCGTTGCTCATCTGGTCGGGGGTGCGGTAGAAGCGGCGCCAGCCCCAGACGACGATGGCGAAGAGCATAATGAGGGCGCCCATGGCGCTGATGAGGCCGCCGAGTTTGAAGCTGAGGGGGCTGTAGCGGAAGCGGACTTGCCACTCACCGGCGGGGAGGCGGACGGCGCGGAAGTTGGCGTTGACGCGGATGATGTCGAGGCGGGTTTCATCGGCCGAGGGGTCGTTTTGAGGGCGGTAGTAGGCGTTCCAGCCGGGGAAGTAGCTGTCGTTGAGGATGAGCCAACTGGGTTCGGTGAGGGTGGTGTCGGCGATGACGGTGATGGGGCTGTATTGGGTGATGGTGGCGGGGGTGGGTGAGGCGGGGGTGGGGTCTTGATTGGGGTTGATGCCGGTGGTGAGCTTGTTGGGGGCATCGTGCCAATCGTCTTGAGCGATGATAGCGTGTTGGCGTGGGTCTTGGGTGCTCATACTGGCGAGGGGGGTGGTGACGACGCTGGTGGCCGAGAGGGGGAGGGTGAAGGCGCGGGGCATGGCGGCTAGGTTTTCGTAGATGCGGACCCCTTCCCCTTCCCAGGCGAGTTGGAGCTTGGGGAGGTCGAGGGTTTCATGGGTGATGATAAATTTGGCGCCGAGGAGGTCAAGGAGGGGGGAGTTGATTGATTGCCAGTTGGCTAATGGTTGGACGCGATTAAATTGGAGTTCGTTTTGGGGTTCGATAGCGGTCATGTAATCGGTATATTGTTTGGGGATGATGGAGTCGTAGCCGCGGATATCTTGGAAGTTAAAGAGCCAGCCGGCGTTGGCATTGAACGGTTTTTGGCCACTGGAATCGAAGCTGGTGAGGCGCCAATGGCCTGGTTGTTGGTCGAGCCATTGGACCATGGCCGGGCGGTAGGTGAGGAGGTCGGTACTGGTGTTGGCATTGAAGCCGTAGCCGATGAGGGCGAGGTCGATGAGGAGGAGGGTGAAGGCGAGGCTGGTTTTGCCTTGCCAGAGGACGAAGCCGATGGCGAGGATAACGAGGCCAACGTGAAGGCATTGCCAGAAGAGGTAACTGTAGAAGGCTTCGACATGGGGGAAGGCGTCGCTGGCTTGGGCGAGGCCGAGGAAGATGTTATTGAGTTGTGGTTCGAGGGAGGGGTAGAGGAAGCGGGTGGTGAGGAGGGCGAGGAGGCTGAGGAGACCGAGGCTGGCGAAGCTGATCGCGAAGCGTTGGGGCCACGGGCTGTTTTGTTGGCGTAGATGTTGGAAGTAATCCCAGCCGAAGCCGGTGAGGACGGCAACGGATAGGGATAGGGGGAAGATCCAACGGAAGGGGGAGTGGAGTTGATTAAAGAAGGGGAGGGCGTAGATGAGGGCGTAGAGTGGTGTGCCAAAAATGAAGCCAATAGAGAAAAATGAGAGAATACTAAAAAAACTGGTGTGGAGCCGTCGCCGTTCGATTGCGGTGGCGGAATTGAGGTGGGTGGGGCGGAAAGCGGCGATAATACCGAGGATGGCGAGGAAGAGAGGGAGGAGGCCGAGGTAGACACCCCCTTCGACATAATTTTTAATGCCCCAGTTGGTAGTTGTAGCACCGTGGGGGTTGAGTTGGTCGTGGTAGTTAGTGGTGAGTGGGGTCCATTGGCCGGTAAAGGCATCACGGTAGCCGTGATCGGCGGGGTTACCGAAGAAGTCGGGGAGGACGAAGGTAAGGGCACGGCGGGGGGGGAAGCCCCAGCCACGGACCTCGGCCAGAGAGGCGGAGCCTTCGCGGAAGTTAACGGAGGCGATTTCATAGAGGGGGATGAGTTGGATGGCGCTGAGCATGAGGCCGAGGAAGACAAGGGTTAGGAGCCAGATAGCGGGGCGGAGGAGGGTGCGCCAGGAGAGAGTGCGCCAGCCCCAGAGGAGACGCCAAGCGGAGAGAGCGCCCATCACGAGAAGGGTATAGAGTGTAATTTCGATATGGCCGGCCATCACTTGGACACCGAGGAAGCCAGCACCGAGAATTAGCCAGGGGAGGGTATTGCCTTGGGGGTTGGTACCATGGCGGAGGATTTTTTCGATACAGGCGAGGAGGATGGGGAGCCAGACGGCGGCGCCGATAATCATGGGGAAGACAGCGGCGCTGACGAGCATAAAGCCACAGCCTTGGTAGATGAGGGCGGCGAGGGCGGCGGCGGAACGGCTTTGGCCGAGGACACGGCCGAAGATATACATACTAATGGCGGCGAGCCAAAGTTGGCTAACGGTATACCAGCCATAGGCGGCGGCGGTGGGGAGGATGAGGAAGATAAGACTAAAGGGGTAGTAGGCCATATTTTGGCCAGTGGCCATGAAGGGGGCGCCGGCGAAGAGGTAGGGATTCCAGAGGGGGAGTTCCCGTTGGTCCCAACTTTGGCGGATAAATTCTTTCCAGGGGTAGTTTTCGAGGAGGAGGTCGCTGAGGAGGTTGTTGTGGGGTGGGGTGGGGGTGGTATCAGTGGGGGCCCAAGGGGCCCATTGGGTGAGGTTATCGGCGGGGATCATGGAACGGCCGTTAAGCAAAACGGGTCCATAAAGGATGAGGGGTAAAATTAAAAAGCTTAGGACAAGAAGGATATCGGATTGATAGCGGCGCAAGAGGGACATAATTAGTAACGCAAAAAAACAGGGCTAAACAAGCCCTGCCAAAAGATTAAGGGATTATGAATAGATAGTGCGCAATACCAAAAATTATTTTATTTGGTATTAGTTTGATAATAAAAAGAGGTTTTTATTTAGCGACTTGACTAAGGCCAGCGCGCAAATCTTCGAGGTCTTTGAAGGAGCCATCAGCTGATGTTAGGGTACTAATGGTCACACTGAGCCGTTCCGAGTCAGGCAATTGCATCACACGATCACGATCCGTAGCTGGGTAGAAGTAGGGGATAGCTGGTTTGAGCCGCGTCAGGCAGTTTTCAGCCAGGGCGGGACAAACGTCAGGTGCGGTGATGATGATGAACTCAGCTGAATCGAGATGGCCAACAAAATGATCTGAAGCACCACTTTCCTCAATCGCATTGGTTAACATTAAGCTAACAGCGCGAGCGACATCATCGGCAGCGACAAACCCGTATTTGTTACGGAATTTGGTGATTCCTTTGATATCAGCCAAGACAACACCCCACTCGGTGGTGTCCATCATTTGTTCCAACCGTTCTTGAACGACAGGACCTTCTGGCAGACCACTAACTGGGTTGAGCACCGTATTCATGCTGGCACGCCGTAAGGCGTTACGCACACGAAGCCGTAGTTCTTGAATATCGAAGGGCTTGGTGATGTAATCAACCGCCCCCATTTCTAGGCCCGCCAACCGATTTTCCCGTTCCCGTTTTTCCGTGAGGAAAATGATAGGGACGTGACGCGTTTGGCGTTGTTTGCGAAGCCGTCGACAAACTTCATACCCATCGATGTCAGGAAGGCGAATGTCGAGTAACACGATGTGAGGTACGGTTTCCGTAGCAAGCTCAACCGCATCCTCGCCCCAGCCTGCAGTCATTATTTCATACCCTTGTACCCGAAAATAGGCACTAAGCATTTCGATGAGATCGACGTCGTCTTCGACTATGAGGATTCGTGTTAAATCAGACACAGATTATTTTTCCTACAACCTCAATTACAGAGTTGTGCATACGCAACCTTAAAAATTTGCAATTAGCAACCATTGCTATTGCTCTAACACAGGAAACGAGCATGAGCAACGATTGCTATTACAAATAGCACTCAAGCTTAGCATTATTTACACAACAGCCAACAACTGTCTTGTTGACTGTTGTGCAACTTACGCTTTCTACTTAAATGTCAAGGCCGTTAAATAAGGGCTACCGAATAGGTGTCTTATCAATCCGGAAAACACAGTTTTCGTCACCCTGAGCGATACACTCGATTTCCTCAACACGGAATTCCAAACCGCCGCTAACCCAACGCAATGACTCTTGTAACAAGCCAACAGCGATGTAGCAAACAGGACGATCTGTCTTTTGACCCCAGCACATCGAACAACGTTCAATGTAATAGAGAAAATGTTCGCCATGATCTTCTGTGCGACTTGTTTGGTCACTGAATTGAGTGAAGATACGAGCAATCGCAGGCACACCGACTTTCAATTTTGTTTTGAGTGGCAATACCCGAAATGCGAGGTCACCGGCCCCAGCCAATGCCCCAAAATTCTTGAGGCCTCGACTGAAGAGGGCCCGTCCGCCACGAAGGGCGAGACCGCGACCACCGCGAGGGCCGTAGATGTCATCCAAGCCTCGCGTGAGGTTGGAAATATGGGAGAAGTCAAATTCCCGTTCAAGATTGTCTGGCGGGTACTCATTAATGTACTCACGCAAATTGATCAGGTTTAGCAGAGCGTTTAAACCATTACGCCCCATTACTTCTTCCATTGCCAACAAGAGGATACGGCCCATCTTGTTCGGGTAATAATAACCACTAGGGGGAACTAGGTCTTTCACTTACACCTCCAACCGTACTTGGGACTTATCACGATAATTTAGTTACTGTCTGACCCAAACACTATGGCATTAGTATAACAACAGGTTGGTTGTTCAACAAAGGTTATTTTCACAGTAAGCATATGTCTAAAACATTTCGACTAGCGAAGCTTACCACACGCCCTACCCCTTGTCAATGAGCGCATTCCACAATGTGTAGAATACTGCCATTATAAATAGCAAATATTGGTCAGAATGATACGAACATTAGATAGATAACACTATCCTTTTTACTAATTTTACGAACAACAATTAATTTTACCTGAGTTTAACAATTTTCTCCACTATTTTAACTTAGAATAGGTACTTTTGTCCAAACGAATTTTGAAATTGGGGTAAATTAGAGGCTTTTGGAGTAGAAACTGTGACATTTGTGGGGGGAATTTTATTAAAATGTGATATACTTGCCGCATCAAATAGATACAATTTGTATACAAATTTTATTTTGGAGAGAAAAGATGTCTGGACATTCCAAATGGTCAACAATTAAACATAAAAAAGCGGCAACCGATAAAAAGAGAGCCAAGATATTTACACGTTTAACGAAAGAAATTGTCATTGCGGCACGTGAAGGTGGTGGTGATGTAGAAACAAATAACCGGTTACGGTTAGTTGTTGACAAAGCCAAGCAAGAAAATATGCCCAAAGATAATATTGAGCGGGCGATTAAACGGGGGACGGGTGAGTTAGCTGGGGGGGATGTTGAAGAGATTATGTACGAGGGGTATGGCCCTCATGGGGTGGGGTTATTGATTGAAACGGTGACTGATAATCGTAATCGGGCGGTAGCGGATTTGCGTCATACATTGGGTAAATATGGTGGGTCGATGGCCGAGGCGGGTTCAGTGGCATGGCAATTTACACGTAAAGGGTATGTGGCCATTAATCAGCCTGTGGATGAAGATGAAGTATTCATGGCGGTGGCGGATGCTGGTGCTGAGGATATTCAGTTTGGGGAAGAGATGGTCGAAGTGTATGTGGATGACTTGTCGTTATTTCAGCCAGTACAGCGAGAGTTAGAGGGGTTAGGTTTGAAGCTGGAAGAGGCATCTTTGATTTATGATCCTAACAATCCGTTGGCGTTAGATGTGGAACAGGCGATGCAAGTATTAACGTTAATTGAGAAATTAGAAGAATTAGATGATGTGCAGAATATTTATAACGCGTTGGACATTACGGATGAGGTAATGGCGGCGATGGCGGAAAGTGATGATTAGTTTTGATAACGGCCGTTACACCCCCTAATTATGCGCATTTTGGGACTTGACCCCGGCACGGCGACGACTGGTTATGGCATTATTGATGCTGTAGACGGCCAGATTGAGCTGGTGACGTATGGCGTTATCAAGACGGCGGCAAAGCAAGCGGCAGAGTTACGGCTGCAAAAGATATATCAAGAGTTAAATGACCTCCTACGAACCTACCAACCGGATACGGCTGGTGTCGAGGAGGTCTTTTTTGGTCGGAATGTGACGACGGCAATCAGTGTTGGTCAGGCACGGGGGGTGTTGTTACTGGCCTTAGCCAATGCGAATATCCCCTTGAAAGAGTATTCGCCACCAAAAATCAAGGATGCGGTTACCGGATACGGTAAAGCGGATAAACAGCAGGTACAGCTGATGGTACGCCATTTGTTGAATTTAACCGAGACGCCACGGCCAGATGATGCGGCTGATGGGTTAGCGATTGCGATTACGCATTATCAATACTATCGGTTTGATTCATTGACATCGTGAGGAGCGTGAAGTGGAATGATTGCGACAGTTCAGGGCCAGTTACAAAAAATCGGGGATAAATTTGTCATTATTAATGTGGGTGGGGTGGGCTTGCATATTTATGTGCCTCAAAATGTGTTGAGCGATCCGGGACCGGTGGGGCGACAGCTGATGTTGCATACACATTTGATTGTGCGTGAGACGGAGTTGACGTTGTATGGGTTTCCGGGAGAGGAAGATCGGGCGTTGTTTGAGCTATTGTTGGGGGTCAATGGTGTGGGACCGAAAGTGGCGTTGGCGATTTTGTCGACATTGAGCCCAGAGATGTTGCGGGGGGCGGTAGCGCGGGAGGAGCCGGCGGTGTTGCAACGTGTGCCAGGTATTGGTAAAAAGACGGCGCAACGGCTGATTTTTGCGTTACAGGATAAGTTGGACGCGAGTATTGGTGATAGTTCGACGCCGTTGATTACAGATGTTGATGCGGATGTTATTGATGTGTTGACGGCGCTTGGTTTTAGCATTGTGGAGGCACAGGGGGCGTTACAGCAGGTGCCGAGGGATGTGGACGGGGTTGATGCGCGGGTACAAGAAGCGTTGCGTTATTTGGGGACTTTATAGATTTTGTCACAAAATTGAGAGTTGGTGGTGTTATATAGAGTGTAAGGGCATTAAACTAAACTGTTTCGAGATTTGATTTTGAAAATGAGACGTTTAATGCTTGGAAGTTGTTAAATCAGAAGGGCAAAACCGTTAGATTAAACAACGTGAGGGCATGAAACTGAAGATTTTCGACAGTTTTTTGCCAACAAACTGTATAACCCAAATGTAATCAAGTTGAGTGACAGGAGATAGGGAATGGTAGCAGTGACAGATAATCTACTTTTACGCAAACTACGTCAGGGTGATACTGTCTCCTTCGAGACCTTGTTTGAACGACATTATGAGCGTGTTTATGGCTTGTTGTTTCGTTTGTTGGGGAATCGGGTGGAGGCGGAAGATATTACCCAAGAGGTTTTTCTGAAGCTGTATCAGCAGCCGTTGAGTGGTCGTGATGAAGATAATTTATCGGCTTGGCTGTATCGTGTGGCCACCAATATGGGTTACAATGCGATTCGGAGTCGAAAGCGTCGTTGGCAGAGGAATACGGTGCTGGTTCCTGAAGAGAAAGATAGCTCCAATGATCCGATGCGGCTTGTGGCTCAGCAAGAGCAAGTGGCGTTGGTGCGGCGTGTGTTAGCGCGGTTACCGCAACGGCAAGGGCAGATGTTGCTATTACGGCAGATGGGTTTGAGTTATGCAGAATTGGCGAAAGTGTGTGATGTCGCTCCTGGCTCTATCGGAACGTTATTGCGACGAGCGGGGAAAGCTTTTGAACAAGCGTATGAGGCAGAAGCGGGCAAACCACAGTGGACAAAGGAGATGAAAGATGAACGAGCATGATGAATTAGAAGATGTCATGGCCAAACTATCTTTGCTAGCCCCGTCGGCCGAGGACGCGCCAACTCCCCCAGCTGAAGCGTGGGCACGATGGCAAGACAAGGTGGGAGAGCAGGTAGCATCACGGCCGGTGAAAGAAAGCTGGTCGTGGCGGGCGTTGTGGCCCAAGCCATCACGGGCTTGGGCGGGGGCGTTGGCGATGTTAGCGATAGTGCTACTGTTTGCTTTGCCGCCGGTGCGGGTGGCGGCGAGCGATTTCTTGAGTTTATTCCGTGTGCAAAAATTTGCGCCTATATCAGTCAGTCCGGCGCAGTTAGCGGCGTTGGAGAAGGTGGCGGATAAAGGGCTTTATCCGGGCGAATTTACGATTATCGAAGAGGCGGGTCCAACAGTTATCGCTGAAGATTATGATGATGCTTTGAATCTGTTGGGTTATATGCCAGGACGATTGAGGAGTCTGGGCGTGGCTGATGAGATCGAGATTGAGCCGGCGAGTAGTGGTCGGTTGCGGGTGAATTTAGATAATTTGCGCGAGATTGTGGCGACGATGGATGTTGACCCTGATTTGTTGCCAGATTCGTTAGATGGGGCTGATGTAGCGGTGGCGATTAAGCCGATTGTGGTGCAGAAATGGTCTGAGGAGCAGTTGGTTTTGGTCCAGATGGTGAGTCCGTACGTGGATTATCCAGCGGATGTGGATCCGGCGGCGATGGGGCAGATTTTGTTGCAGATGTTGGGTATGCCGGAGCGGGATGCACGGCGATTGGCGGCTAATATTGATTGGACGAATACGTTGTTGTTACCGATACCGACTGAATTGGCATCGTTCCGTGAAGTGCGGGTGATGGATGTGACGGGGTTGGCGATTACGACGCTTGACGGGAAAAGCACGACTTTGTTGTGGGAGCGTGATAATATGGTGTTTATGTTAGCGGGCAATCGGTCGGCCGAGGCGTTAAGTGAGTTGGTGGGGGATTCGTTGATGTATCGGGTTGAGTAATGTGAGGGGGATTTATTTGGTTGTGGAGGTCGTGCGATGGGGCAAATCGGACGACCTCTTTGGAGGTGTTGATGAGTGATGAGTGGGCGATTGAGACGCACCATTTGCGGAAGGCATTTGGGGACAAGGTGGCGGTGGCTGATTTAAACCTGACGGTGGCGCGGGGGGAGGTTTTTGGTTTTTTGGGGCCAAATGGGGCGGGCAAGACAACATCGGTGAAGATGTTATTGGGTTTAGTGGTGCCGACAGCGGGGGAAGCGCGTATTTTGGGGGCACCGTTAGGTCAGCGAGAGGCGCGGCGGCGGGTGGGTTTTTTGCCTGAGCATTTTCGTTTTTATGATTGGTTACAAGCGGGTGAGTTTTTAGATTTTCATGGTCGTTTGTATGGGGTGGCACGGGCTAAACGGCGGGCATTAATTCCAGATTTGTTAGATTTGGTAGGGTTGGGGGGGCGGGAGAAGAGTCGGTTGCGGTCATTTTCAAAAGGGATGTTGCAGAGGATTGGGTTGGCGCAGGCGTTGTTGAATGATCCGGAGTTGGTGATTTTGGATGAGCCGACATCGGGGTTGGATCCGTTGGGGCGGCGGTTGGTGCGGGATATTGTGCGGCAGTTGCGGGAGGAGGGAACGGCCGTTTTCATTAATTCTCATTTGCTGAGTGAAATTGAACAGACGTGTGATCGGGTGGCGTTTATTCGTGAGGGGCGAATTTTAGAAGTTAGCGAGATGGCATCATTGAATCAGGGGATGATTAAAGTGGCGGTGCGGGTGGGTGAGCCGCAAGCTCAGTTACTGCGTCAATTGGTCGAATTTGACCCTGATGTGATGTTTGATGAGGCTGATGGGCGTTTGCGTCTGCATTTAGATAGTGAAGCGCGTATCCCCGATTTGGCTAATTGGTTGGTGGCGCATGGTTACACAATTTATGAACTTAGTCCGGAAAAATTGTCGCTCGAAGAGCGTTTTTTGCAGGTGATTGGCGGATGAATGTATTAACGATAGCGGAATTGACGATTCGAGAAAGCCAGCGGCGACGTATTTTGTGGTTAGCGGTGGTGATGGGGCTGTTATTTTTGATGGTGTACGGATTAGGCATTCATTACATTTTTAGGGAGATTGAAGCGGCGGGGGTAACGGGGGAAGTAAGTGAGGTGGGTCAGATTTTTTTGACGATGGCAGGGTTGTATGTCACGAATTTTTTGATGGTGATTATGGCGGTATTGGTATCGGTGGCATCGATATCGGGGGAGATTGATATGCGGATTATTGATACGGTGGTGACAAAGCCGGTGAATCGGTGGGAACTAATTTTGGGTAAGTGGGTGGGGTTTGCGGTGCTGATTGTGGGGTATATGATCTTTTTGGCGGGGGGGGTGATTGGGGGGATGTATTGGCGGACCGGTTTTCGGTTTGAGCAACCGTTAGAGGGGTTGTTGTTGATGTGTTTGAGTGCGATTTTGATGATGACGGTGACGTTGGCAGGGGGGACGCGGTTATCGACGTTGGCGAATGGGGTGTTGGCGTTTATGTTGTATGGGGTGGCGTTTATTGGGGGGTGGGTGGAGACGATTGGAGGGATGTTTAAGAATGAGATGGCGGTTAATTTAGGGATTGTATCGAGTTTGATTTTGCCGGTGGATGCGTTGTGGAAGAAGGGGATGGTTTATTTTGAGCCGCGGGTGATGGGGAATTTTTATTATGCGGGGCCGTTTGTGGTGACGGCGGAGCCGAGTGATTTGATGGTGTGGTATGCGGTTTTTTATGTGGTGGTGGTGTTGGGGTGGGCGATGTGGAGTTTGGGGCGGCGGGATTTGTGAGGTAGGG
>DATHYN010000115.1:0-10350 GCA_035459145.1 Anaerolineae bacterium
TTGGTTCGGCGATGGTGGGGGTGGGGTGTAAATCGAAACGGGTGTAGATGAGGCCGTAAAGGGTGGCGGTGAGGGTGCCGTGGAGGGCGGCGCTGATGAGGAGGGGGAGGGTGTCAACGGCGGCGGTGGTTGTCCAGAGGGGGGCGCCGGTGGTGAGGAGGGGGAGGAGGTTGAGGCCGATAATGAGCCAGACGAGGAGGCTGGTGACGAGGCCGGTGAGGGCGTTTTCGAGGAGGTGGTTGGGGTGTGGTTGGAAGAGGAGGGGGTAGATGAAGCCGGTGAGGAGGCCGAGGGTGAGGATGTGGAGGAGGGTTGGGGTGGGGGTGGTGGCCGAGGTGGTGAGGAGCAGGTAGGTTAGGCTGCTGGTTAGCAGGCCGATAAAGGCACCAATGAGGGTGTGGCTGGTGGTTTTTGAGAAATTAGTCATATGTTGCGTCTCCTTGTGGATGCTGTCGTTTTTTAAATAAGAGAAGCGGGTGTTTGGTTGGAAGGCTGGCGATTTAACAAATCGCGCCACCTCCAGTGTGGACAGTGAAATGTTTAAAAACGACAGTATCCTTGTGGGGGTATTGTGCATTGATCTGGGGGTGTTGTCAAGGTTGGTTTGGCGGGAAATAGGGCAATTGCATACTCTTAGATTTCTCCACTCCGTTTGCCCTTTTTCTGATTGGGAATGTATTCGTAATGAAAAACGGGCAAACTTCGGTCGAAAAGGATGTTTCTAGTGAGAGATTGAATGGAATAAGGGGAGTATGCGATTGCCCTGTGGCGGGAAAGGGGTGGTGATTTGTTTAGGTGGGGGTGTTATAATTGGGTGGTAGATTAGGGTGTGTTTGAAATGAGTTAGGGGTTGGTTTGATTAGGTTTAGTGGATTTTGACGCGGATTTTGGGGATTGGGCGGATTTTTTTAGTTGACGAGGAGATGAGGGGTGTTTGGTTGGAAGGCTGGCGATTTGGCAAAGGGTGGGTTTTTATTTAGTTGAAACAGACTGTTTGGTTAATCGTGGTGTTGTTTATTGAAGGAGATGTGGGTGATGAAGGTTGTGATTCGTGGGTTTGAGGTGGAGAGGGATTTAGGGGTGGCGGCAGAGTTGTTGGCGGTGCGGCATGGGGAGGAGCGGTCGGTGTTGGGGATGTTGCCGGTTAAGTTTGCGGGGGCGGCGGGGGCGCGGGAGGCGATTCTGGCTGATTTGAGGCGTCATGAGGCGCGGGGGTGGGTGGCCGTGGTTGGGGAGAAGGTGGTGGGCTTTATGATTGGGTATGAATTGGTGGAGGATTTGTTGGGGCGGACGGGATGGGTGTCGTTGGCGGGGCATGGGGTGGTTGATGTTGAGATTTATCATGAGTTGTATGGGGCGATGGCGGAGCATTGGATTAAGCGGGGGATATTTAAGCATTATGTGTTGGTTTCGGCGGCGAATGGGGCGGCGTTGGGGAAATGGTTTGGGCTGGGGTTTGGGCAACAGCAGGGGTATGGGGTGGCGGATTTGGCGGCGTGTGAGCCGGTGGGGGATTTGCCGGCGGGGATGGTTATTCGGGAAGCGACGGCGGATGATGAGGCGATCGCGCAGCGGATTTATGATACGAATTCGCGGTTTCAGTTGGGGTCGCCGATGTTGGCGATTACGACACCGGAGTATTTGGCGGCGAATAAGCAGGGGTATGTGGAAGCGTTGACGGATGAGTCGACGTTTTGGTTGGCGTTGGTGGATGGGGAGGTGGCGGGGTATCAGATTTATTATCCGGCCGAGGGGGAGGAGACGAATTTGATTATGCCGCCGAAAACGATTGAGTTTCCGGCGGGGGCGTCGTTGGCGGGTAAGCGGGGGATGGGGGTGGGGACGGTGTTGACGCGGTATGCGTTATGGCGGGCGCGGGAGGCGGGGTATCGGTATTGTTTGACGGATTGGCGGACGACGAATCCGTTGTCATCGCGGTTTTGGCCGAAGATGGGTTTTGTGCCGGTGGCGTATCGATTGATGCGGCGGGTGGATGAGCGGGTGTTGTGGGCGCGGCAAATTTAGGGAGGGAGGTTAGTCGAAGTTGAAGCCCATGTTGGTGAGGGTGGGGCGGAGGTGGGGGCGTTTGGGTTGGTTCAGGCGGCTGGCGATGGGGCCGCTCCAGGCGGCGGGGTGTTGGTTGCGGTCGTGGCCGTAGAATTCGGCGAGTTGGGCATCGTATTCGGTGATGAGGGGGAGGGGGTCGGTTTGGTCGTATTGTTCGTGGTGGATGACGAGTTGTGCGGGGAGGCGGGGTTTGAGGTTGTCTGGGTCGGTGGGGCTTTTGGGCCAGCCGATGCTCATGCCGTAGACCATGTAGACGCCGGGGGGGAAGCCGAGGAGGTGAGCGACTTCTTGGGGGTGGTTGCGCATGCCGCCGATCATGACGGCGCCGAGGCCGAAGGATTCGGCGGCGGTTTGGACGGACATGCCGACGAGGGCGGCGTCGATGGTGGCGACGAGGCTTAGTTCGAGGGATGGGGCGAGGGTTTGGTCATGGAGTTGCATGGCGAGGCCGAGGCGGTTGATATCGGCGAGGAAGCCAACGAAGACGTCACAGTCGGTGATATGGCTTTGGTTACCGGCGAGGACGGCTAATTTTTGGCGAACGTCGGGGTCGCGGACGATGATGATGCTGTAGGTTTGCATGTTACTGCTGGTGGGGGAGCGGCGGGCGGCATCGAGGATGGTGTGGAGCATTTCGTCGGGGACGGGGTCGCCGGTGAAGGAGCGGACGGAGCGGTGGTGGGAGAGGGTTTGGGTAACGGCCGTTTCGTATTTTGTTTTGTTTTTCATCTGTTTGCCTTTGTTAAGTGTGTTAAAGTGTTGGTTTAGAAATGATAATGGTTTGTTGGTGATTAATCTGAGTTCGATAATTAATTAAGCCTGTGGATGAGTTGGTTAATGTGTTGTTAGGGCAGATTTCTCGACTTCGTTCAATCCTTGATTTAGGGGTGGGGCTTGTCAAGGGTGTGGCGGATTGAACTGCGCTCGAAATGACGTTGGGGGGAGGGGGGGGTGTTGAGCTCAGGTTAATTATAAATGATTTTTGGCCGAGGGTCATGGTTTGATTTGAGATTTATTGAAAGGTCATGGCGTTGTCGTTTATTTTGGTGAATTGGAGGGTGAGTTTGTCGAGGAGGTAGTTTTGGTATAGTTTCCAGGGGAAGCGGGAGCCTTGGCGGGGGAGGGTGTTGAGGGCACGTTGGACGTAGCCGGAGGTGAAGTTGATGGCGGGTTCGGGGGTAATGGTGGGGTCTGGTTGGGGGCGGCATTGGGTGTAATTGTGTTGATCGAGGTAGTTGATGAGGCGGCAGACGTAGCGGTGGCTGAGTTCGCATTTGAGGGTCCAGGAGGCGTTGGTGTAGCCGGCGGCGAGGGCGAGGTTGGGGATGTTGCTGAACATGAGGCCACGGTAGGTGATGGTGTCGGCGAGGTTGATGGGTTGGTTGTCGACGATGATGTCGACGCCGCTCATGAGGCGCATGATGAGGCCGGTAGCGGCGACGATGATGTCGGCGGGGAGTTCTTGGCCGGATTGGAGGCGGAGGCCGGTAGGGGTGAAGGTGTCGATGTGGTCGGTGACGATGGAGGCGCCGCCATTATTGATGGCGTCAAATAGATCGCCATCGGGGACGAGGCAGAGGCGTTGGTCCCAAGGGTCGTAGCGGGGAGTGAAGTGGGTGTCGATGTCGTAGTCGGGGCCGAGGTGGTTGGCGACTTGATTGATGAGGAATTTTTTTATCAGGTTGGGTTGCCAGCGCATGAGGTGGTAGTAGAAAGTGCCTAAGATGATGTTTTTCCAGCGGATGAGGCCGTGGGCGAGTTTATCGGGGAGGTGGCGGCGGAGGCGGTTGGCGAGGGCATCTTGGCTGGGCATGGCGATGATGTAGGTGGGGGAGCGTTGGAGCATGGTGACGTGGGCGGCTTGTTTGGCCATGGCGGGGACGAGGGTGACGGCGGTGGCACCACTGCCGATAATGACGACTTTTTTGTCGGTGTAATCGAGGTTTTGGGGCCAGTTTTGAGGGTGGATGAGTTGGCCGGTGAATTGGTCGGTGCCGGGCCAGGTGGGCATGTAGCCGTGTTCGTATTTGTAGTAGCCGGTGCACATGTAGAGGAAGTTGCAGGTCATGTAGGTGGGTGGTTGGTCGGGGGCGTGGTTGATGGTGAGGGTCCATTGGGCTTGGTCGGAGGACCAAGCGGCTTGTTGGAGACGGTGGTTGAAGCGAATTTTTTGGTCGATACCGTATTTTTGGGCGGTGTCGTGGATGTATTGGCGAATGGTGGGGCCGTCGGCGATGGCTTGGGGATTGGGCCAGGGGTGAAACGAGTAGCCGAGGGTGTGCATATCGGAATCGGAACGGATGCCGGGGTAGCGGAAGAGGTCCCAGGTGCCGCCCATGTTAGCGCGGCCTTCGAGGATGGTGTAGCTTTTTTGGGGGCAATGGGTTTGGGCGTAGTAGGCGGCGCCGATGCCGGAGAGACCGGCACCGACGATGATGAGGTCGAAATGTTCAGTCATGGGGCGCGTTACTCTTTGGTAGGGGTGACGGTGACGGGGATGCCGGTGAGGGCGGCGTTGCCGGTGAGGGTGTCGAGGCGGTTGTTATCGGTGATGTCATTGATGCTGACGCCGGGATGTTGTTGGGCGATGGTCATTTGCATGTCGGCGGGGGTGTGGCCCCAGCCGTGGGGGATGCTGACGACGCCGGGCATGATGTCGGTGGTGAGGACGGCGGGGAGGGTGATGTGGCCGATGGCGGAGGTGACGGTGACGGGTTGGCCGTCTTCGATGTGGCGGCTTTGGGCGTCATCGGGGTGGATGAAGAGGGTGCAGCGGTTGGGGCCTTTGACCAGGCGGTGGCTGTTGTGGAGCCAGGAGTTGTTGGTGCGGAGTTGGCGGCGGCCGATGAGGTCGAGGGTGTCGGTGGCGGCGGGTTGGGCGGGGGTGAAGAAGGTGGTTTCGACGCGGTCGAGGTCGTCGATGAAGAGTTGGGGGGCGGCTTCGATGCGTTTGTCAGGGGTGTGGAGACGGTCGGGGAAACGGCCGTTTTCAAGTGCCCCTAAATCAAGACCGTGGGGGGCGACTTCGAGGTCGGCGAGGGAGAGTTTGTGGGGGCCGGTGCGGAGGGCGAAGTTGAGGAGTTGGCGAGGGGGGAGGGTGTTGAAGGGGTCGTTGGTGTTGAACGGCCGTTCTTCGGTGGCGAGGGCTTGGGCGAGGCGGCGGAAGAGTTGCCAGTCGGCGAGGCGGTCATCAGCCTCATCGGGGGGGAAAAGCGGGGGGGAATATTTGGCGGTGTTGTGGACGGCGAGTTGGTGGAAGATGATGTCGTAATGGTCGGTTTCGAGGCCGGTGGTGGGGGGGAGGATGATGTCGGCGTGGCGGGTGGTTTCGTTGAGGTAGATGTCGATGGCGACCATAAAATCGAGGTCGGCGAGGGCGGTATCGAGTTGGGAGCCGTTGGGGGTGGAGAGGACGGGGTTGCCGGCGACGGTGACGAGGGCGCGGATTTGGCCGGAGCCGGGGGTGAGGATTTCGGGGGCGAGGATGGAGACGGGGAGTTCGCCGTCGAATTCGGGGAGTTGGTGGAGGCGGCTGTGCCAGCGGCCGTGGCGGGCGCCTTGGCCGCCGCGAAGGGAGATGACGTCGATGGCGGGGGTGGTGAACATGGCACCGCCGTCGGTGTCGAGGTTGCCGGTGAGGAGGTTGAGGAGGTTGAGGAGCCATTGGCAGAGGCCTCCGAAGGGTTGGGTGGAGAGGCCGATGCGGCCGTAGGCGACGGCTTTGTCGGCTTGGGCGAATTCGGTAGCGAGTTGGCGGATTTGGTCGGCGGTGATGCCGGTGTGGGGGGCGACGCGGTCGGGGGTGTAGGGGGTGACGAGTGGGGTGATTTTGTCGAGGTGGTTGGTGTGGGTGGTGAGGTGGTTGGTGGTGGTGAGGTTGTGGGTGATGATGTGGTTGAGGAGGCCGAGGAGGAGGAGGACGTCGGTGCTGGGGCGGATGAAGAGGTGCCAATCGGCGAGGTTGGCGGTTTGGGTGCGGCGGGGGTCGATGACGACGAGTTTGCCGCCTCGTTTTTGGAGGTTTTTGAGGCGTTGGCTGATGTTGCCGGCGCTCATGAGGCTGCCGTTGGAGACGAGAGGGTTGGCGCCGAGCATGAGGAAGTAGTCGGTGCGGGTGACATCGGGGATGGGGATGAGGAAGGGGTGGCCGAACATGTATTGGCTGGCGAAGTGGTGGGGGAGTTGGTCGACGCTGGTGGCGGAGAAGCGGTTGGTGGTGCGAAGGGCGCGGATGAAGGTGGGGAGGTTGAGCATGGAGCCGAGGTTGTGGACGTTGGGGTTGCCGAGGTAGCAGGCGACGGCGGAGCGGCCGTGTTCGGTTTGGATGCGTTTGAGGTTGGCCGCGACGGTCTCGATGGCGGTGTCCCAATCGATTTCTTGCCAGCCGTTGGCGGTGCGGCGGAGGGGTTTTTTGAGGCGGTCGGGGTCGTGGTAGACGTCTTGGAGGGCGAGGGCTTTGGGGCAGATGTGGCCGTGGCTGAGGGGGTCTTGGGGGTCGCCTTTGATGGCGAGGATGTTATGGTTATCGTCGAGGGTGATATCGAGGCCGCACATTGCTTCGCAGAGGTTACAGGTGCGGTAATGGTGGGTTGTCATGTGGTTTCTCCTGAGGGTAGAGTGGCGAGGATGTCGTCGGTGGTGAGGACGGTGCAAAATTCTTCATTGAGGCTGGCGAGATGGATTTGGTGGATTTGGTGGGCGGTGTAGGGGGTGCCGTCGGGGCCGAGGCGGTCGAAGGTGGCGGTGGCGTCGGCGATGAGGGTGGTGGTGAAGCCGAGGTTGGCGGCCATGCGGGTGGTGGTGGAGATGCAATGGTCGGTGGTGAGGCCAACGATGACGAGGTGGGTGATGTTGTGTTGGTGGAGGTAGGTTTCGAGGTTGGTGCCGATGAAGGCGCTGTTGACGGTTTTGGTGAAGAGGGGTTCATGGGGGAGAGGGGTGGCTTCTGGTTTGAGGTGGTTGCCGGGTTGGTTGGGGCGGAGGGGGGATTGGGGGTTGGTGGAGTTGTGTTGGACGTGGATGAGGGGGCGGTTGGCGTGACGCCAAGCGGCGATGAGGCGGGCGATATTGGTTTCGGCTTGGGGGTTATTGCGGGGCCCCCAGTAGTCGGCGTTGTCGAAGCCTTGTTGGACATCGACGATGAGGAGGGCGGGTGTGGACATACTGTTTTCCTTGTTATAATGTTGAAGTGGATATATATCTGTGTAGATAGTGTCGTTCGTTAGGATGGCGTTTATTTTATCATTAATAGAGTGTAAGGGAAAGAGTGTGGGATTTGCTGTTGTGATGGTGTGTAGGGGGTAGGTTTGGTGGTTTTGACGCGGATTTTGGGGATTGGACAGATTTTTTTGATGTTGGTGGAGTTAGGGGGGGGTGTGTATGAGGGATTTTTTGTATGGGGTGGGGTTATGAGTGGATTCCCGCGTGCGCGGGAATGACAGTTGTAGGGGATGTGCTATTGTGATGGTGTGTAAGGGGTAGGTTTGGTGGATTTTGACGCGGATTTTGGGGATTGGACAGATTTTTTTGATGTTGGTGAGGTGAGGAGGGGTGTTTGGTTGGAAGGTGGGTGGTTTGGGGTAGTTTTGCTTGAGGAGGGGGTTGGTTTGTGAATGTTTGGTGGTTTTGACGCGGATTTTGGGGATTTTTTTGTTGATTTGGAGGTAAGGTTAGGGTTGTTTGTGAATAAGGGTTGGTGTTTTTGGTGGTAGGGTAGTTGTGAATTGTTAAACTTAGGTTAATAGTGTGTTTGGGGTATTATAGTAGTATATGAAGATGAGAGATAGCTTTTGTAGGAGGTTATAAATGGAAAAGAGGTTGCGGCCGAGGGTGATGATGTTGAAGTGGCTTACGTTGGTGGCGTTGGTGGGGGTGGGGGTGGGGCAGGTGGTGTTGGTGTGGCTGATGGTGGCGATGTCTGGGGTGAGTATGGCGGTGGCGGATGGGATTGCAGAGAGTAGTGTTGGGGCGGGGGAGGTATTGGTTCAGGTGGGGGTGCGGTTGTTGCCGACGTTGGTGTTGTTTTTGGTTTGGTTGTGGGGTGAGGGGGTGGGGGTGTTGCGGCCGAGGTTGGATGTGTTGATTTTGGTTGTGTTGGGGCTGCCGGTATTGGTTGGGTGTGTGGTATTTGTTAGTGGGGTGGGTTTGGTTAGGATGCCATGGTTACCGTTTGTGATGCCGGTGGTGCAGTTTATGGTTTTGGGTGGTGGGATTTATGGGTTGCGGGCTAGGGGGGCTGTGGCGTAAATTTTTTGGAATTCGTTGGATAAGCTTCATTTCAGGAGTTATTTGTCCAACAAAAAGTTCATGTCAATAATTGAAATATCTAAAGTAGCTGATTTATCATGTTAGATCGGCGGGTGCAGAATGTAGATAAGTCCAGACTTGGCCGTTTTCAAGCAATTGGTTATTCAAAATATAGGCTGATAATGTTTTGCCTTGGGTAAGGTATTGTTTGATGTATAGATTAGCCTCAATTCCAAATTTAATTTTTTTGACCATTTGTTTCTAGATAGTTTTATTTCATTTGAGCTATTATTTGAGAATACTCTTGCCTAACTTGCTTCAATGTTGTCAACATCTCATCTAAAGTTTCCAAAATATTAGTTTCAGTTTTATTTTCCTGCTGAAGATATTGAAGATAATCAATCCGACTGGTCCTAAGTCGCGCTTCTATTTGCTGGCTTAAATCAACATAGGTGGGATAAAAACGTTTGACAACATATTCCGTAACTAGCGTGTTAGAAACTTCAGCTAATGCAGGCGTTTGCGTATACCTAGCTTGAAACTCATCAGATCGGGCTAAATATATCTTAATTGTTAAATCATCTTTTGTTGTCTTGACAGGAATAACTTTATTTTCTACCCATGTTGTCACTGTTTGCAAATTTAAGAAATCCATCATGATCGTCAATATTGTTGATATATTCACATCTTGGCGATAGGTTAGTTGCCAAAACGAATCAGGCAGATCAGAAATATTGAAAATTTCAAAACCAGTGCAAGATATTTGCAGTTTTAATTGTATTTCAACAAAATTTGAATCATCACCTATGACCTCAAATGAAATGGGGACTATGTTTGTTCCTTGATGAATAAATTTTATAGCATTTCCGATGTAACCTAAATAACTATGATTGGGTTTATTTCTATCATCAATATTCCATACCACAATAGAATCTTGTGATAATGATGACAAGTCATTTATTATTGGCTTATAGCCTAGGCTTTCAAGCCGAGTTAAAAAGGGGACTAAACTTTCTTTTTGCACAACTTTTGATTTGTATTCAATGTTGTGTCTAAACCTTGGTAAATTATTTACTAGGTCTTCTATTAAGCGAACAGAAATATCATCAAAAGCCGCCAGTTGTACACTTGGAGGTAGTAGTAATTCTTGCCCATGAAGATGATAAGCCCTAATTGAAGCATAAATTGGGCGAATGGCATAACCAATATGATAAAAAAACTCTTTTTCGGTCTCATGGTTATCAAAAAAACTCATCTTACTATCCTTGCCGTTGCCGAATCATTTATTCAAATGTTTTTTTATTACTTCATTCATTGCCCAAATTGTCTCCTCTTGGACTATACGATTCTCAACGTCGCCAAAAATTATTTCTATAAACGTATCATTAGGATATGCCGGTCCTGAATTGTCTAATATAGACAGATTTTGTGAAGAGACCCGATGGACAAATTCATTCAATATCGCAAGAACATCAATTGCATTTGGGTTGTTTTGACGAGCTTCGAAAAGTGCTTCACGAGTACTTAGGGTAAGATAAAAACAAAGAGCCGCTAATAGTATGGTCTTTTCATGTTTGTTCGCAATAATGTATTTTTCTTGAAATTTTTGTATAGATTTCGAATAAGTCAAAATTACCCCTCTTACTAAAAAAACGAGATCAAGGCATAACTAATCGACCTGTGACATTAAAACTGAATACTCTTCTCTAACTTCTTCTAATGTATTTAATGTGTTATCTAAAAAACTTGAAATTTCATCTTCAGGTTCATTTTCTTGGCTAAGATATTGACGATAAGTAACTTGACTGGCCTTGAATCGTGCTTCTAATTGATGACTTAATTCAAGATAAGTAGGATAGAAGCATTTGGCAATATAATTCATCATATGATTGCTAGCAACTTCAGCTAAGGTAGGTTCTTGATTGTATATTGTGTGAAATGTATCCGCTTGAGCTAAATGTAATTCAATGATTAAGCTATGTTCATCTGCTTTAATTGGAATCACCTTGTTTTTCCCCCAGGCTGTCAGTCTTTGCA
>DATHYN010000116.1:0-43320 GCA_035459145.1 Anaerolineae bacterium
ATCGTACCGGCGTGGCATTGTGCGCCTTACCTCCCTAAAAACTTCTTACCCTCTCTCGCACGATGCCTCGCTCCCATCATCTCCCTCCTACCATCTCCTCCCCTCGGCCTCCCGCCCCTTCCCGCCCCCTCCCCCCCTCTCTCACCATCCTCTCATGGAACAAATTCCCCCTCCCCAACGTCTTATAACTACAGGCCACCCTCACACCCCACAATGCAAACGGCCGTTCTCAACAATCCGCACAGCCAGCCTACGCCGAAAACTGCCTGCGCAACTTTCGTTTATCGAGGAGATTTTCTTAATGTCCAAATTAACCAACTTTGCCCGCCAACACCCCCGCCTCACCGCCTTCCTTATCCTGCTCATCATCACCCCCCTCGCCGCTTACGCCGCTTGGTCCCGCTATTACGACAGCCGCGACGGCACCCAAACCATCCCCAATATCGTCAACAACAATAACAACAACGTCGGCCTCACCACCTCCCAACCCAATATCATCACCTCCGATGGCAACCTCACCTTCCGCCTCAGCCAAGGCAAACCCAGCGCCGACTCCTTCGAAATCCTCCCCCCCTCGGCCGGCACTCCCCTCTCCGCTAACCAAATCCAAACCCTCCTCGCCCGCCTCCCCAATCTCGATACCAACCCCAACGACCAAACCGACTTCCGCATCCCCGAAGCCCCTCTCCCTCCCCCTCAACCTGGCCTCACCATCCCCCAACCCTTCCCTCTCCGCCCCACTCTCGACCGCCAACCCACCGTCACCGATGGCCCCCTCGAAATTCTCCGTTTCTCCCCCCAAGGCGAAATTCCCCTCGCCCCCTTCCTTAGTGTCACTTTTAACCAACCCATGGTCCCCCTCAGCACCCTCGACCAACTCACCGCCGCCGACGTTCCCGTCCAACTAACCCCCAACCTCCCCGGCGTCTGGCGCTGGCTCGGCACCCAAACCCTCACCTTCGAATTCGACGAACAATCTGGCGTCCGCTTCCCCATGGCCACCGATTTCACCGCCACCATCCCCGCCGGCACCACCTCGGCCAACGGGGATGCCCTCGCCCAAACCGTCACTTGGCAATTCGCCACCCCCGCCCCCAAACTCACCACCTACTTCCCCACCTCCGTCCAACCCACTGACCCCATCCTCTTCGCCGCCTTCGACCAACAAATCGACCCCCAAGCCGTCCTCAATAACACCACCCTCACCGCCGATGGCCGCGATGTCGACATCACCCTCCTCTCCGCCACCGATCTCGATGACGACAGCCCCATCCACACCTACATCAAAAACAGCCGCGACGGCTACTGGCTCATCTTCCGTCCCACCACCCAACTCCCCACCTCGGCCAACATCGTCACCACCTTCGCCCCCGGCACCCCCTCCGCCGAAGGCCCCCGCACTACCACCCAACCCCAAACCTTCTCCTTCTCCACCTACAGCCCCCTCGAAGTCACCGACCACTCCTGCGGCTGGTACAACGATGACGACTGCCCCCCCTTCACCCCCCTCTTCATCCAATTCAACAACCCCCTAGATCGTGACACCTTTACCGCCGACCAAATCACCATCGAACCGGCCCTTCCTGGCGCCACCGTCCAGATGTACGGCTCCCGTATCGAAATCCACGGCCCCACCCGCGGCCGCACCACCTACTTCGTCACCCTCAGCGCCGACCTCCAAGACAGCTTCGGCCAAACCCTCGGCAACACCGAAGAACTCCGCTTCCGCATCGGTTCCGCCCCCTCCGCCCTCTCCGGCCCTAACGAACCCCTCGTCACCCTCGACCCCTCCGCCCCCAACCCCAGCCTCCCCATCTACACCATCAACTACGACCGCCTAGACGTCGAAATCTATCGCGTCTCCCCCTCCGATTGGCCCGACTTCCTCCACTACCGTGACAACTATTACAGCAACAATTCCGCCACCCCTCCTGGCGAACGTATCAGCGATGAGACCATTAACATTGACAGCGAAGCCGATGCCCTCACCGAACTCCCCATCGACCTCAGCCAAGCCTTCGCCGACAGCAACCATATCGTCCTCGTCGTCCAACCACCCGCCCTCCTCGATAGCCAACGCCGTCGCAATCCCGTCGTCCAACTCTGGGTCCAAAAAACCAATATCGGTCTCGATGCCTTCAATGACAATGACAAACTAATCGCTTGGGCCACCAACCTCCAAGACGGCACCCCCCTCACCAACCTCAGCCTCAACCTCTATCCCAACGGTCAAACTGTCACCACTGATAATCAAGGTCTCGCCACTTTCGACCTCAACGCTGGCCGTGGTGGGATGCTCATCGCCACCCAAGGCAATGATACCACCATCCTCCCCGCCAGCACCTACCACTGGGAACCCAACAACTGGCAAAGTCGCCCCCAAAATGACGCCCTCCGCTGGTATGTCTTCGATGATCGCCAAATGTATCGCCCCGGTGAAGACGTCCACATCAAAGGCTGGGTCCGCCTCATCGATAACAACACCAGCTACGACATTCAATCCCCACCCACCGGCATGACCGCCATCCAATACCAAATTTACGACCCCCAATGGAACGAAATGACCAGCGGTCAAGTCGATATCAACAGCTTCGGTGGTTTCGATTTTAACTTTACTATCCCCGAGAACAGCAATCTCGGCTACGCTTATATCAACTTCTCCCCTGTCGGCGTCTTAAATAATATTGGCTGGCGTGAACACGAACATGGTTTCCAAATTCAAGAGTTCCGCCGCCCCGAATTCTCCGTCTCCGCCCGCGTTGAATCCGCCGGCCCCCACTTCATTGGCACACCCGCCACCGTCGCTGTCGAAGCCAGCTACTTCGCTGGCGGCGCTCTCCCCAACGCCGACGTCTCGTGGCAAGTCTGTGCCACCCCCGGCACCTACTCCCCACCCAACTGGCCCGACTTCACTTTCGGTACTTGGACCCCATGGTGGTTCAACTATGGCTACGATAGCGGCGGCCGCTACTACGAAGATGACATCGTCTACTATGAAGAAGGTTACGGCGACCAAAATAACCCCTGCCAAAACTTCTCCGGCACCACCGACCCCCTCGGCGCTGACTACCTCCAAATCGACTTCGATGACCTCACCAAACCCCAACCCTTTAACATCAACGCCACCGCCACCGTCATGGACACCAACCGCCAAGCTTGGTCCGCCAGCACCAGCCTCCTCGTCCACCCCGCTGACTACTACATCGGCCTCCGTAGTGAACGCGCCTTCGTCCGCCAAGGCGAACCAATGGACATCGCCGCCATCGTCACCAATATCGATGGCCAACCCGTCGCTGGCCGACCCATCACCATCCTTGCTGAACGGCGTGAGTGGCAATACACCGCCAACGGCTGGGAAGAAGTGACCATCGCGACCCAAGATTGCACCACAACCTCGGCCACCGAACCCATCCTCTGTACCTTCACCACCGACGACGGCGGTACCTACCAAATCACCGCCACCACCACCGATAACAACGGCAACCAACACCAAAGCCAAATGACCCGCTGGGTCCCCGGCGGCCAACAACAACCACAACGCCAAATCACCCAAGAAGCCGTCACCCTCATCCCCGACAAAGAACAATATGCCCCCGGTGACACCGCCGAAATCCTCGTTCAATCCCCCTTCGGCCCCGCCTCCGGCCTACTTACCGTCAGCCGCGGCCCCATCCTCTACACCGAACGGTTCGATGTCGGCCCCGACGGCCACATCCTCCGCGTTCCGATTAACGCCGAACACATCCCTAACCTTTACGTCAAAGTCGACCTCTCCGGCCAAGCCACCCGCACCGATGACCAAGGCAACCTCCTCCCCGATGCCCCCTCACGCCCCGCCTTCGCCACCGCCCAACTCAATCTCGACATCAGCACCGACCAACGCACCCTCGACGTCCAAGTCGCCCCCGCCCAAGCCCGTCTTGAGCCCGGCGCCTCCACCGCCGTCGACCTCCTCATCACCGATCACAATGGTGCCCCCGTCTCCAACGCTGAAATCGCCCTTGTCGTCGTCGATGAAGCTGTCCTCGCCCTCACCAACTACCAAATGACGGACCCCGTCTCTTTCTTCTACAACTACCGAGGTTCAGATATCAGTAGCATTTACGGCCGTTCCAGCATCCTCCTCAGCAACCCCGAAACCCTCAATACTGAGCTTAAAAGCACCCTCCAAACCAGCAATGACGATGCTGTCGAAGAAAGTATGGCCTATGCCGCCGATGGCGCCGCCGAAATGGATACGGCCATGCCTACCAGTATCGCTGGCGAAGCCGCCCGTCAAGTAGAAGGCGAACCAGTTGACCCCAACACCCCCATCCGCGTCCGCACCAACTTCGACCCCCTCGCCATCTTTGCCCCCACCGTTACCACCGGCGCTGACGGCCGCGCCCGCGTTAACGTCGATCTCCCCGATAACCTCACCCGTTATCGCATCATGGCTGTCGCCGTCGCCAATCAAAACCAATTTGGCACTGGCGAATCCAATCTCACCGCTCGCCTCCCCCTCATGGTTCGCCCCTCGGCCCCCCGCTTCCTCAACTTCGGCGACCAATTCCAACTCCCTATCCTCCTCCAAAATCAGACCGATGCTGATTTACTCGTCGACGTCGTTGTCCGCGCCAGCACCGTCTCCCTAGTCGACGGCTTAGACGACGGTACCGTTGCCGGCCAACAAATTCTCGTCCCCGCCAATGACCGTGTCGAACTCCGCTTCCCCGCTACCACCCTCAGCGCCGGCACCGCTCGCTTCCAAATCGCGGCCACATCCGGCAACTACGCCGACGCCGCCACCATCGACCTCCCCGTCTACACCCCCGCCACCACCGAAGCGTTCGCCACCTACGGCGTCGTCGACAACGGTGCCATCGCCCAACCAATCGACCGCCCCACCAACGTCTTCTCCCAATTCGGTGGCCTCGAAATCCAAACCTCCTCCACCGCCCTCCAGGCCTTAACCGACGCCGTCCTTTACTTATATGAATACCCTTATCGCTCCTCCTCCCACAGCGCCTCCCGTCTTCTCGCCATCGCTGGCTTGCGTGACGTCCTCTCCGCTTTCGAAGCCGACGGCCTCCCCGACCCTGACACACTAACCACCTTTGTCCAAGGCGACATCGAATATCTCGAAGGCTTGCAAAACTTCGATGGTGGTTGGCCGAGTTGGCGCCGTGGCGACGAATCAATCCCCTACTACTCCATTCACGTCGCTCACGCTCTCTATGAAGCCCAAGCCAAAGGGTTCACCCTCAACGACAATGTCACCCAACAAACCCTCCGCTACCTAGCCAACATCGAAAACCATTACCCCAGTTGGTACAGTGAGAACACACGTCGAGCCCTTAGCGCCTATGCCGTGCATGTTCGTCATCTCTACGGCGATTCGGATACGGCCAAAGCCGCCCGCCTCTACGACGAACTCAGCCTCGATGACCACTCCCTCGAAACCCTCGCTTGGCTCTGGCCCATCTTCTCAGCCAGCAATGACACCGAACGGACTGACGCTATCGGCCTTCACTTCAACAACCGCGCCGTCGAAACCGCCAACGCCGCCAACTTCACCACCAGCTACGGTGACGACGCCTACCTCATGCTCCACTCCGACCGCCGCACCGATGGCCTCATCCTCGACAGCCTCATCACCGTCCAACCAGATAGCGATCTGATACCCAAAGTCGTCAATGGCCTGCTCGCCAACCGCGTCCGCGGCCGTTGGGGCAACACCCAAGAAAATGCATTCATTCTCTTGGCCATGGACAACTACTTCAACACCTTCGAAGCCCAAACCCCCGACTTTGTTGCCCGCATCTGGCTCGGTGACACCTACGCCGCCCAACACACCTATGAAGGCCGCACCACGGAACGGCACGAAACCATCATCCCCATGAACTTCCTCACCGCTGGCCCCGCTAGCCAAGATATCATCATCGACAAAGCGGGTGACGGCCGCCTTTACTACCGCCTCGGCCTCCGCTACGCCCCCTCAGACCTCAACCTCGACCCCCTCGACATGGGCTTCACCGTCCAACGTCGCTACGAAGCTGTTGACAACCCCGATGATGTCTACCAAGACGAAGATGGCCGCTGGCACATCCGTGCTGGCGCCCGCGTTCGCGTCCAATTAGACATGGTCACCAGCAACCGACGGTATCACGTCGCTCTCGTCGACCCCCTCCCTGCCGGTCTCGAAATCATCAACCCCAGCCTCGCCGTTAGTGGCGACGTACCCGCCAACCCTAGCCGGAGTGACAATTACGGCTGGTGGTGGTGGGGCACCTGGTACCAACACCAAAACATGCGCGATGAGCGGGCCGAGGCGTTCACCACCCTCCTCTGGGACGGCACTTACAGCTACAGCTATGTCACCCGTGCCACCACCCCCGGCACCTTCATCGTCCCCCCAGCCAAAGCTGAAGAGATGTACAGCCCCGAAATCTTCGGCCGCACCAGCACCGACATCGTAATCGTCGAATAACCCCCCTATGGAGGTAGTGCGATTTGTTAAATCGCACTACCTCCACCCACAAAAACCCACCTAATCCCAGCCCAAAAACCGACAAAACCAGTACAAAAACCACCGATTTATAAACAAAACCCTTTCAATACCTTGACAAAATACCACCACTATGGTACATTATAGGTGCGCCTCGTATAAGCGTAGCACGCAAAAAAAGCCACGGGAGCCCCTTGGCTAGCGTGCTACGCTGAGTCTCTTATAAAATCCCTTTCGAACAACAATAAATCAAAACGGTGATCAAATGAAGCAACTAACCCCCAAACTCATTTTCTCTCTTTTTACTATTTTTGCTCTCCACTTCCTTACCACCCCCTCGGCCAACGCCCACCGCCCCGCCACTGGTGAAGAAGGTGTCGTCAACCAACTCGAAAACATCACCACTTCCTTCGCCTTCTACCAAGAGCTCGATAGCCGCGCCGAAGTCGACATCTACTCCTTCACCGCCCAACAAGGCGACTTCTTCCACGCCGGCATCAACATCCCCGCCATCGCTGGCCTCGAATCATACGGTGTTACCATGGCCCTCACCGGCCCCGGACTCCCCGCTCTCCCCACCAATGCCCTCCCCAATATCGACGGCCATCACGCCCCTGGCGAATATGTCGACCTCAGCGGCGGTCTCATCGCTCCCAGCCAAATCACCGAAGACTTTTTTGAACCCTTTACCCAAACCAATTACTGGGGTCGTCAATCTATCGACCTCGATTTACCCGCTACCGGTACCTACTTCCTCCTAATCTGGAACGAAAAAGGTGCCACCGGTAAGTATGTCCTCGATACCGGCTATGAGGAGGTCTTTTCAGCCATGGATATGTTCCGTTTTCCTCTCTGGTGGCTATCCGTCCACAACTATTTTAACCATACCATCTACATAATCAGCTTTGTCGCCCTCGGCCTCACCCTCCTCTTCTTCTTATGGCAACGACGCCAACAAACCCCACAACCCCAACCCGTTCCCGTTGACAATGATAACGGCCGTTCGCGCCGCACCAAACCCACCACCACCTAACTCATTTAATCCCCACACCTCCCCAAACGGTTAGGAAAACGAAAGCCCAATATAACCTTTTTTTAATATATATCCAGTATAATAAAAGAATCATTGTTAGTAATAACAATAATTACCTTAACAACCAAACAATATCATCTATTTTTGACTGAGCAATATGCCTGTTGATGACTAAATCTTGCCTTGTTGGGGCAATTTAGAGTATAATTAGATACCTTGCCTCGGCAAGGAATAAAAAAGAAGAGGTATATTGAACTTTAATGACCAACGAAAACTTAACTCAACAGACAGATGCTTCGCATCCGATGGACTTCCTCCTTGCTGGGGATTTTAATTTAGGTATTCCCGTTGCCGGGGATATTATTATTGGTACGGTTGTCGAAAATCGTCAAAATGCTATCTTGGTGGATATCAACGCCAAATCAGAAGGTATCATTTATGGCCGTGAATTAGATAACTTAGATGAGGACACACGCGCTGACTTGACCGAAGGAACTGAGGTCCCAGTCTTTGTCGTGAATCCTGAAGATCGTGATGGCAACATCGTACTCTCGTACACCCGCGCTGCTGAAGAAAAAGATTGGGAAATGGCCCAAGCTTTACTCGATAGCCAAGATGTGTATGAAGGCAAAGTGATTGGCCATAATCGTGGTGGCTTACTCGTAAAAGTAGGCTATCTGCGTGGCTTCATTCCTACTTCGCAACTTAGCAATATGCGTCGGTTGCAAAAAGATAACAATGAAGCTTTCTTGAAAGATATTGTCGGTGAAAAAATCACCGCCAAAGTAATTGAAGTTGATCGTCGTCGTAATCGTTTAATTATCTCTGAACGGGCCGCGGCGCGAGAAGTTCGTGCTGCACAACGTGAACGTCTTATGGACGAGTTACAAGAAGGTGAAGTCCGCACCGGCCGTGTTGTCAATATCGCTGATTTCGGCGCTTTCGTCGATATCGGTGGCCTTGAAGGGTTGGTCCACTTATCAGAACTTAGTTGGAAACGTATCACCAAACCAACTGACCTAGTTGCTATCGGTGATGAAGTTGAAGTCTATGTCCTTAATATCGATCAAGACCGTCAACGTGTCGCTCTCAGTATGAAACGGCTCGAAAACGACCCTTGGTCTATCATCAATGACACCTATACCGTTGGTCAATTAGTGGAAGTAACCATCACCAAATTAACCAACTATGGCGCTTTCGCTAGCCTAGGTGATGAATACGGCCTCGAAGGGCTTATTCACATCTCTGAACTTTCCGCTCAACATGTCAAACACCCGCGTGAAGTTGTCAAAAAAGGTGATACGGTTGTAACACGTATCATTCGTGTCGACCCCAAACAACGCCAAATCGGCTTAAGTATTAAACAAGTCTCCTCAGACAAGTTTATGGATGTTGATTTAGCGCTTGCCAATATGGAAGAAGAATAAGCTAAGACTTATTACCTATTGCTTGGGCACGCGACATGAATTAACGTACAATAAGGTATGTTCGTGATTGGCTCTGTACTTATCAATACATCAACCCCAATCAATTAATAAAATAAACTATAAGACAATGGTGAGTTGTTTTTGAAAATCTTTACAAGAACAACTCACCATTGTACAATAAACCTAGATGTTGGTTTCAATGAAGACAATCAACCAATGTCTATTTGTTTCATAAAACTGCTATACGCTCTACTCAAGGATCGTATGAATTAACAATTGAGGGGATTCGTTGTGAACTCGAAAAACTGGGAACGCCTCACACAAAGGGCACGTCGCGTCTTAAGTCTAGCCCAAGAAGAAGCAAAAAGATTAAACCACAGTTATGTGGGTAGTGAACATGTATTAGTAGGTCTCCTGAGCGAAGATGGAGGCGTTGCTGGTCGTGTTCTGCGCGAACTCGGCCTCGAAATCGAGCGCGTTCAAGCCATGATTGAACGTCTGGCTGGGGGTAAAGGGGTCAATACACCTTTTACGAAAATAGAATTAGCACCAACGACAAAACGCTTAATCGAATATGCGTTTGATGAAGCACGTCATATGGGACAACATTATGTTAGCACAGAACATCTCTTGCTAGGCCTAGCTCGGCAAACAGATGGCGTCGCTATCGATGTCTTGAAGAAATTCGGCGTTAGCCCCGACCAAATTCGGAACCAAACACGCCAAATGCTTAAAGAAAGTCCCAGCACTGTCACTGAAAGCAAAAAAAGCCGCCGGCGCACATCTTCTACCGAAAAAAGCAAAACCCCCATGGTCGACCAACTGGCGACCGACCTCACCGCTTTGGCTGAAGAAGAAAAGTTAGATCCAGTCATTGGTCGCCAAACAGAAATTGAACGGGTTATCCAAATATTGGCCCGTCGCACCAAAAATAACCCTGCCCTCGTCGGTGAACCCGGCGTCGGTAAAACAGCCATTGTTGAAGGCTTAGCCCAACGAATTGTGGCTGGTAAAGTGCCTGAAATTTTGCACAACAAACGGGTCCTTCAACTTGATGTCGGTAGCCTCGTTGCTGGTACCATGTACCGTGGCCAATTTGAAGAACGCCTCAAACGGGTTATCGAAGAATTAAAATCTAGTGACGCCATCCTCTTCATCGATGAAGTCCATATGCTGGTTGGGGCTGGCTCGGCCGGTAGCTCGGTTGATGCCGCCAATATCCTCAAACCTTCTTTGGCTCGTGGTGAATTGCAATGTATCGGCGCCACAACCCTTGAAGAATACCGCAAACATATCGAAAGCGATGCCGCTCTCGAACGCCGCTTCCAACCGGTACGGGTGGATGAACCTTCCCCAGAAGAAACTGTCCAAATTTTGCAAGGTATCAAAGGGGCTTATGAACAACATCATAACCTCAAGATTAGTGAAGAAGCGATTGAAACGGCCGTTAAACTCTCCACCCGTTACGTCACCGAACGCTTCCTCCCCGATAAAGCAATTGACTTAATCGATGAAAGCGCCTCCCGCGTCCGGATGTATCGCGCCCCTCAAATCGCTGATATCCGCGCCGCTCGTGATGAACTTCGCGGTCTCCGTGAGGAACGTCTCCGCGCTGAAGATGATAACAAAAATGAGTTGGCTGATGAACTTCGCGACCGCGAAGAATCACTCCAACGCCAACTAGACCAATGGCGCATCAATGATAGCCACACCGGTGATGGCCTCAGCGTTCTCCCTGAAGATATCGCTGAAGTCCTCTCGATGTGGACCGGCATCCCTGTTCTCCAATTCACCGAAGAAGAATCAATTCGTCTTCTCAATATGGAAAACGAACTGCACCAATATATCATTGGCCAAGATGAAGCTATCCAAACTATCTCCAAAGCGGTTCGCCGCGCTCGCGCCGGCATGAAAGACCCGAAACGGCCTATCGGCTCCTTCATCTTCCTCGGCCCCACTGGCGTTGGCAAAAGCGAATTGACCAAAGTGTTAGCCCGCTTCCTCTTCGGTACCGAAGATGCCCTCGTCCAACTTGATATGTCTGAATTCATGGAACGGCACAGCGTCTCCCGCTTGGTTGGTTCTCCTCCAGGCTATGTTGGCTACGAAGATGCTGGACAACTCACGGAAGCCATTCGTCGTCGCCCCTACTCCATCGTTGTCTTCGATGAAATCGAAAAAGCACACCCCGAAGCATTTAATATCCTCCTCCAAATTATGGAAGAAGGCCATTTGTCCGATGCCAAAGGGAATAAAGTCGATTTCCGCAACGCCATTATCATTATGACCTCTAATGTCGGTGCCGAAACCATTAAGCATGGGCCTAATCTCGGCTTCTCTTTCAAACAAGATGAAGCCCTCTCCAATGAAAACGCCTACCGCGATATGCGCAAAAGCTTGATGGAACAGCTCAAACGCGCTTTCCGGCCTGAATTTATCAATCGGGTCGATAGCATCGTTGTCTTCCGCCAACTTCGCCAAGAAGACATTATCCAAATCGTCGATATTATCTTGGCAGAATTAAATGTCCGTCTTGATGAATATGGCTACTACATTACAGCGTCCGAAGATGCCAAAAAATGGCTCGGTACAGAAGGGTATGACCCTGAATTTGGTGCCCGCCCCTTACGTCGCCTCATCCAAACTGAAATCGAGGACCGCTTGTCAGATGCCGTTCTTTCCGGACGCTTCCAAAGTGGTGACAAAATTGTCGTCGACTTAGAAGAAGATGAAAGCGCTGAATCCGGCCAAGTCATCACCCTCACCTCTGAACCACGTGACGATGATGAAGAACTTGAAATGGCGGACGCTTTGCCCGCGATTTAATGCCATAACCAAATTATAACTAAGCAAAAAGCGCCTCGATTAAATTGAGGCGCTTTTTTTATTTCCTTCTCCCCACTCAAGCCCTAAGGAATATTAATCACATCACCCACTTCTATTGTATTAATATCACCAATTTGCGGGTTGGCCGCTATTAATGCATCTAATGTTACATTATAAGCCGTAGCAATCTCCCCCAATGTATCTCCCGCCGCTACTGTATGCGTGCGTTGCGTCCCACCACTATTCGATCCGCCCGTATTCCCGCCATTACTATTAGGCAATGATGTTGGAGGCGATTCAACCGTTGGTTGAGGTGTCCATGTCGGCGGAATTGATACCTCTGGGGTTTCTGTGGGCAACGGCGTTGCCCGCGGTGAATCAACTGTGGGCAAAACACCATCTGGTTCAGTAGACCCTCCGCCCCCACCGCACGCTACCACCCCAAAGCTCAATATCAAACAAATGACCAACCAACGAATACGCATAACCATCTAATCACCTCTCTTGCTATCATAACAATAAGTGTCACTACAATATCATTATAGCCTTAAATCGTAAAAATCAACAACTTGACATATAAACCAACCAGATTGACAATTAACTGTTGGCAACATACTCAATAATCTAAGGAGAGATTCATGTCATTATTTCACCAAAAAATAGCGCTTATCACGGGAGCGGCTGCCGGTATTGGCCAAGGACTCAGTCAAGAATTAGCACGCCGTGGGGCGCATGTTATTATCACCGATATTGATGCCCCCCGGCTTCAAGCAACGGCTGATGCAATCAATGCCCTGCCGAATGGCCGAGCCACCCCCTACCCGCTCGATGTAACTGACCCACAAGCATTCCAGACCGTTATCCAACAAACCATTGACACCCACGGCCGTCTCGATTATCTCTTTAACAATGCTGGCATAACCATTGCCGGTGAAATGCAAAATCTCACCCTCGATCATTGGCACCATGTCCTCAATGTTAATCTTCTTGGTGTAATTCATGGCTGTCATCTGGCCTACCCACATATGATTCGCCAAAAAAGTGGTCACATTGTTAATATCGCCTCCCTCGCTGGTTTAACCCCCTTTCCAGCTAATACCCCCTATAGCGCCACCAAACACGCCGTCGTTGGCTTATCTACCACACTACGCGTCGAAGCCGCCCCGCTAGGTGTTAAAGTCTCTGTCGTTTGCCCCGCCTTTATTCAATCAAGCATCTATGAAAACTCTCTTGTCATCGGCATTGAGAACCATGACATCTTAGGCCAACTCCCGGTCAAACCAGTAGCCACCGATAAAGCTGTCAATATCATCCTTCGTGGTGTTGCCCGTAACCAAAATATCATTAATTTCCCGCTATATGGTCGCCTTATCTGGTGGCTCACTCGTCTCCACCCCAATATCGCCCAACTATTTGGCCGTAATCTCATCGCCCAATTTCGAACAAATAAAGCAAGATAAGGACAATAAAAGTATGTCGCCATCTCCCCAAGTCACAGTCATTGGCAATATCGGCATCGACACCAACGTATACCTCCATACAGATACGATCGACTTCACCGTTGAGGGCAATTTCACCGAAAATATCGATTATATTGGTCAAGCTGGTGGGTTTACTGCCCGTGGCTATGCCCAACTCGGCCACCCCACCGCCTTCATCGGCCATGTAGGCGACGACCATCATGGCCAGTTTATACGCCACACCCTTCATCAAGATAATATCAATACCGCCGCCCTCCTCACTGACCCCGCTGGTACTAGCCGCAGTATCAATATTATGACCACCGATGGCCAACGCAAAAACTTCTATGATGGCAAAAGTCACATGTCCCTCACCATGCCGCTAGACCTCTGCCGCCCCCTGTTCGCTTCAAGCCAACTCATCCATTGCCACCTTCCTAATTGGGCACGATATCTCTTGCCTCACATACGCACCATCAACCCCTCGGCCACCATCGCCTGCGACCTCCAAGATATCGTTGACCCCTACGATCCCTACCGACAAGATTTCATCCAATATGCCGATATCCTCTTCTTCTCCGCCGCCAATCATCCTGACCCTCTCCCTCTCATTAACCTGTACCGACAAGATAAACCAGATCGGCTTATCATTGTCGGCCGTGGCGCCGACGGCGCCATTCTAGCAACACCCAATAACATACACCACCTCCCCGCTATCCAAACCGGCCCTCCCATCATTGATACCAATGGTGCTGGTGATGGCCTCGCCGTTGGCTTTCTCACCAGCTACTGCTTACATGGCCATGACCCCCTCACCGCCCTCGGCCACGGTCAACACAATGCCCGCCATACCTGCACCCTCAAAGCCAATACCAATACACTACTAACACACGCCCAACTGTTCGCTGAATGAATCTGTTTTTAACTTGCTTTTAATGGCATAAACTAGGACAATAGAGGCTAATGCGTTTATTAAATGGCTGTATCTCAATATATTGAACAAAGTACCTGCATGATATTTTTTTCACTTCCCCAACTCAATACCATCGTTCAAACAGCCATAACACCTGGTTTACACTGGCTATGGCTCTTTCTAACGCTCATCTATGGTAGTTTAGCCACCCTCTCTTTCCTTCGCCAAGCATTTGTTCAACGTGTTAGCCGCTCTCTATCCCTTTATCTGCTCTGTGCCACCGGCTGGGCAATCACCCAAACAATATTTCTCTGGCCCAATTTCCCTTTAAATGCCAATCATCAACTCATCGCTATCTTAGGCACGATTGGGCTAACTATTATCTTTGTTCTGCTTAGTCGCTCTTTTTTACAGCGCCAACTGCTAAGCATTTACTGGGGTATTGCTAGTGGTTTCCTTTTGCTCGTTTTTGCCATCCTCTACCCCGATTTCACCCCTATACCCGCCATTTGGCTCGGCCAAGAGGGCTCACTCGCTATCACCAAAGATGGTGTTGCTCTTCTGTTTGCCTACATCGCTTGGCTACTTCAACTGACCAGTTCCGCTGTCATCACCTACTACGCTTATCAAGCAACAAGCCAACGCCCTCTACATCGCAATCGTCTCGCCTACTGGGCCCTCATCATTGGCATCACCCTCTTAGCTGGTACATTTATCTTTTTTAACCAGCTTTTTCTCGGCACCCTCTTCCACCTCCTCATTACTCTCCTCATCACCTACGCCATGCTTGTCCATGATCTTTATGATCTGCGTCAAATAAGCCGCCAAGTTCTAACCATATTTTTAATTGCCGTTGTTACTGGCCTACTATTCATAGGCACTACTTACCTAAATACCTATTTATGGTTACAAATCACCAATACCCCCCCTAGTAGCTTTGAAACAATGATGGCTGGTACGATCACCGCTATCATCCTTGTTCTTGTTTTCCAACGTCTTGCTGATTTCATCCACCTTAATGTACAACGTTTGACCGCCGCCAGCACATATGATGCCGGCGCTATTGTCCGTGAGTATAGTGTTCATATTAGTAATATCGTTGATATGGATGATTTGGAATCCTTAGCTATCCAACTAATCAGCAAAGGCATGGAAGTACGCCATGGCACCATTTATCTCGTTGATTACATTGAAAGCGACCTCGTTGGCCGTGGCGCTTATAGTTGGAAAAGTATGCAAGGCTATACCCAATACCCCCTCGAACTCGGCATCCTGCCCGAATATAGCCCTGTCGCCCAATATCTCAGCAGCGAACGGCGCCCTCTGACCCACTTTGATATCGATATGCAATCACAGTTCCAAGAAGCAATTGGCAGTGAAGAACACCATTGGCTCTCGGCCCTCGGCATCGAAGTCTATGTCCCCATTCACGCCGCCGATGAATGGGTCGGCCTCATGGCCCTCGGCCCCAAAGTCTCCGGCGACCGCTACTATGACAATGACCTCGAAGTACTCAGTACGTTAGCCGACCAAACGGCCGTTGCCCTCCAAAACGCCCGCCTCGTTGCTGACCTGCGCCGCCATGCCCATGAAGTCGAAACCGCTAACGCCGAACTCGAAGTCGTCACCCGCAAACTACAAGAAATGGACCAACTTAAATCAGACTTCATCGGTGTTATTACCCACGAACTCCGTACCCCCTTCTCCCATATCGCTTTCTCCGTCCAAATCTTAGAGAAATATGGCACCGAACAACTCATCCCCGAACAAAAAGAAGAACTTAATCAACTGACCAAACATGTTCAAAATGCACGCAAAATGATCGATGGCTTGGTCACTTTTGCCGCCTTTATCCGCAAACAAGGGGAACTCAACCTAACTTGGTTCCAATTCGCTCCCGTTCTCGAAGAAGTCCTCAAACCATTGAAACCATTAGCCAAAACCAAACAAGTCGAACTGTTCGTGCAACTTTCACCTCAAATCGAAGATGTTGAGGCTGATAAGGAACGGCTCATGGATGCCATTCACCATCTGGTCCATAATGCGATTAAATTCACCGATAATGGTGGCGTTATTCAAATTCGTTGCTGGCCCCAAGATGATATGTTTACTTTCGAGGTCAAAGATACCGGCGTTGGTATCCCCGAAGAAAAAATGGACTCTCTCTGGGACGGCTTTAGTCAAATGGCCGATCCCCTTCGTCGCGGGCAAGAAGGCCTCGGCCTCGGCCTCACTCTCGTCAAATTCGTGATCCAAGCCCATGAGGGTAAAGTTTGGGTCAACAGTACCGAAGGTCATGGTAGTACCTTTGGCTTTGAAATCCCTCTTTAAACACACCGCCAGTTCGTTATGATATTTGGCATACCAATCTTATCCCTCATAGCCCTGATCGTCAGCCCCGCCAGTAGCGTTATCTCACTGTCTATGCTTCTCCTTGTCCTCTGGCAAGCGCCCCGCCAACGTGAAAACCAATTAATGGCCATCTACATGGGCTCCGTCGTCTTTTGGGGAGTTTCCGTCTTTCTCGCCTACTTATCTGGTATTATCGGTGTCGATCCCACTTACATGCTTTATAGTATCGCCTCTTGGATCGGTTTCAGTGGTGTTTTTCTCTTTGCCCTTGTCTCTTATTATCTTGAACTATGGCCCCAAAAATGGCCCCAATACGCTTTAGCCGCTGGTCTTCTCTTCTATGTTATTGCCATCCCCCTCCTCCTTCAAGGCGTACTCTATGATAATGTAAGCTTAGCCACCGATGGCTATCTTATTTACGAAATAAAAATCACCGGCCTAATCACTTTCATCATCGCCTACCTTTTCTATTTAGGCTCCTACCTCCTCATCTACACCTCCAAAAACAGTCGTCGCTACGACCTATACTGGGGTGTTACCATCGTCACCGCTGGCGTCTTCACCTCCATCATCCCCGCTTTATCAAAATACCCCCTCGGCATCTCCTCCGCCGCTATCAGTAACCTTTTCTTCGCCTACAACATCCTCAATAAACAACTTTTCAATCCCCTCGTCGCCTTTAATGAACAACTACAAGCTAATGAGCTTCGCTATCGTACTATCTCCGAACTCACTTCCGATTATGCCTATGCCCTCCTCATTAACCCCGAAACCGGCGAGCAAACAATCGGTTGGCTCACCGATGCCTTTACCCGCATCACCGGCTATACTTTAGCCGAAATCGAAGCCCTCGGCTCCATCTGGGCCATCGTCCATCCCTCCGACCAAACGGCCGTTACCGCCTACCAAACACGTCTCATGACCGACGACGCTCATACCGCTGAATTTCGCATCATGACCAAAGATGGCGAAACGCGCTGGTTACGCCACTACGGCCGATATCAAGTCACCGCCGATACCCATTACCTCTACGGCGCCGGCGAAGATATCACCCCCCGCAAACAAGCTGAACTCGAACTCTCCCGCGCCAAAGAAGCGGCCGAAGAGGCCAATAAAGCCAAAAGCAGTTTCGTCTCCATCGTCTCCCACGAACTCAAAAATCCCATCACCTCCATTATCGGCTACACCGATCTCCTCGCCAAAAACGCTATGGGCCCCGTTTCCGACCCTCAAAAAAAATTCCTGCAAATCATTTATAACAACGCTGAACGTATGCAACTCATTATCTCTGACCTCAGCGATATCTCTCGTATCGAAACCGGACAACTCAACCTCACCATTACCACCCTCTCACTCCCTGACACCTTAAAAGACACAATCCTCCCCCTCGAACAACAAATCAAAGATAAACAACAAGAACTCAATCTCGAAATCCCCGATGACTTACCCCTCGTTCTCGCTGATCGTGCCCGCCTCATCCAAATTCTTACCAATCTCATCAGCAACGCCTACAAATATACCCCCAACGAAGGTCAAATCACCATCACTGCTGACACAAACTACTATTCCATGCCCCCCAGCGTCGAAATCGCTGTCCGTGATACCGGCATGGGTATCCCTGATGATGAACAAACCCAAATTTTCCAACAATTCTTCCGCTCCAGTACCACCGGTGGCATCAGCGGCACTGGCCTCGGCCTCCACATCACCCGCCAACTCGTCGAACTCCAAGACGGCGTCATCTGGTTCGAAAGCCGCTACGGCGAAGGCACCACCTTCACCTTCACCCTCCCTATCAAACCACAATAACCTACCACCACCAATAAAAATCATGTAAAATACCCTCTCTTTTTAATGCTAAAATCTCCCTGTCACGCTTAAAATCTACTAAGTTGACAACCTATCCATTACCAAGGAGTACCACTTATGACAACACGTCCCACCCATACCGTCACCGTCGCTGGCCTCGAACGCCACCTCCCCCTCTTCGAAGTAGCCCCCGGTGTTACCATCGCTATCTTTAACCTCCTCGGCGACACCTACGTCACCAAAGCCGCCGCCGCCGCCCTCGCCGAAAAAGTCGCCCCCCTCGGCGGCGACGTCCTCGTCACCCCCGAAGCCAAAAGCATCACCCTCGCCTACGAAATGTCCGCCCTCCTCGGCCTCCCTTACGTCGTCCTCCGCAAAAGCCATAAACCATACATGGGCGATACCATCAACGCCGAAACCGTCTCCATCACCACCGGCAAACCCCAAACCCTCCACCTCGATGAAAAAGATATCCCCCTCGTCAAAGGTAAAAAAGTCATCCTCGTCGATGACGTTGTCAGTACCGGTAGCACCCTCAAAGGAATGGAAGCTGTTATTAACGCCGCCCAAGGCAATATCCACGCCATCACCGCCGTCTTCACCGAAGGTGACGCCGACTGGTCCCACGTCATCGCCCTCGGCAACCTCCCCGTCTTCACCAGCTAACCCGATGTCATCTCCCACCCCCGCCACCATTGCCATCTTCCACCACCTCTTCGCCTCCGTCGCCGAAGAGATGGGCGTCACCCTCGGCCGCACCGGCTACAGCCCCAATATCAAAGAACGGCTCGACTTTAGCTGCGCCCTCTTCCTCGCCGATGGCGCCATGCTCGCCCAAGCCGCCCACATGCCCGTCCACCTCGGCGCCATGCCCGCCTCCGTCCACGCCGCTCTCAACCAATGTGCCCCCTTCGCCGCTGGCGATGTCGTCATCCTCAATGACCCCTACCATGGTGGCAACCACCTCCCTGATATCACCCTCGTCTCTCCCGTCTTCCCCACCACGACCGCTGAAACCCCACTCTTTTTTGTCGCTAGCCGCGCCCACCACGCCGATGTCGGCGGCATGTCCCCCGGCTCCATGCCCCTCTCCTCCGAACTATTCCAAGAAGGCATCATCATCCCCCCCATCAAACTTATCACCGCCGGCCAACGCAACGAAGCTGTCTGGCAACTCATCTTGCGTAACGTTCGCACCCCCGATGAACGCGCCGGCGATCTCGCCGCCCAACTCGCCGCTCACACCACCGGCGAACGCCGTCTCCTTCACATTCTCAACCGCTACGGCACCGCCGATACGCTAGCCCACGCCCACGCCCTCATCGCTTACGCCGAAAAACTGACTCGGGCCGCCATTGAGCAGATGCCGAACGGCCGTTTCACCGCCCAAGACCACCTCGATAACGATGGCCATTCCTCCCAACCCGTCCCCATCCACCTCACCCTCACCATCGCTGACCACCACCTCACCGCCGACTTCACCGGCACCGCCCCCGCCGTTCGCGGCAACCTCAACGCCGTCCCCGCCATCGTCGAATCAGCCGTCGCCTACTGCCTCCGCGCCGTCGCCCTCGCCCTCACCGGCGCTGAACTCCCCATGAACCAAGGCGCCTTCGCTCCCCTCACCACCATCATCGAACCAGGCTCGCTCCTCAACCCCCATCCTCCCCATGCCGTCGCCGCTGGCAACGTCGAAACCTCCCAACGCATCGTCGATGTCGTCTTCCGCGCCCTCGGCCAAGCCCTCCCCCACCTCATCCCCGCCGCCAGCCAAGGTACCATGAACAACTTAACCTTTGGCAATCTCCCCGGTGACAAACACCCCCCCTTCGCCTATTACGAAACAATCGGTGGTGGTATCGGCGCCGGCCCCCAAGGGCACGGCGGCCATGGCCTCCACAGCCATATGAGCAACACCCGCAACACCCCCATCGAAGCAATGGAATACGCCTTCCCCCTCCGCATCACTGAATATGCCTTGCGTCACGGCTCTGGCGGCCGTGGGCAACACAATGGTGGCGATGGCCTCATCCGCCAAATCCAATTTCTCACCCCCGTCCAAATTACCCTCACCACAGAACGACGCATCTCCCCCCCCTACGCCCTCGGCCCCGCCTCCCCCGGCGCCCTCGGTCACAACACCCTTATCCCCCCCGATAATGCCCCTCCCCAACCACTACCAGCCAAAACAACCCAGCTCCTCCCCGCCAACTCAACCCTCCGCTTGGAAACCCCCGGCGGCGGCGGCTGGTCGCCCCCCCCACCAACCATTAATAAGTCGGCAACTCCGTCTCCACCTCCAACGCCCACCGATTAATTCCCCCCGTCAAATTCAGCAACTTGTGGAAACCTTTCCCCTGCAATTCCCGAATCACATCCGCACTCCGCACCCCACTCCGACAATGTACCACCAACTCTTGCCCCGCATCCAACTCATCAATCCGCGCCAACACATCCCCTTTCGGAATCAACCGTGCCCCAATGTGCGCCAAATTGACAATCTCCCACTCCCTCGGCTCACGTACATCCAAAATCGCCACCCCATCACCCCCATCCAATCGCGCTTTCAGCTCAAGTGGCGTAATCCCCGCTACCGGGACTTCCTCACTCGCCACCGCCGAAAACTCACTCCGATCATGCGCCGGCATCCCGCAAAACTGCTCATAATCAATCAATTCCGTAATCGTCGCCTTATCACTACAAATCACACAGTTCGGATTCTTACGCAATTTCAACGTATCAAAACTCATCGCCAACGCATCATACAACAACAACCGCCCAATCATCGGCTCACCAATCCCTAAAATCAGCTTAATCGCCTCCGTCGCTTGCAACGTCCCAATCGTCCCCGGCAAAATCCCTAACACCCCACCCTCAGCACAACTCGGCACCAATCCCGGCGGTGGTGGCTCCGGAAACAAACAGCGATAACACGGCCCCTCCGCCGCATAAAACACCGACACCTGCCCCTCAAACCGAAAAATACTCCCATACACATTCGGTTTCCCCAACAAAACACAAGCATCATTGGTTAAATACCGCGTCGGAAAATTATCCGTCCCATCAATCACCACATCATACGGCTCAAAAATCTCCAACGCATTCTGCGACGTCAACGGCACTTCATACGTGTCCACCTCCACATGCGGATTAATATCCAAAATCCGTGCCTTCGCACTCTCTAATTTCGGCCGCCCTACATCCTTCGTCCCATGAATCACTTGACGCTGTAAGTTCGTCTCATCAACCACATCATAATCCACCAGCCCGATACGACCTATCCCTGCCGCCGCCAAATACATCGCCAACGGCGAGCCCAAACCACCCGCCCCAATCAACAACACACTCGCCCCTTTCAACTTCTTCTGTCCCTCTAGCCCCACACTCGGCAAAATCAAATGCCGACTATACCGATGAATCTCCTCCTTCTCCAACTCCACATCCCCCTTACCACCCGCAATCGACGGCACAATAATCAACGTATCCCCCTCACTCACCGCCGTCTCTTCATTATCCAAATAACGAATATCCTCTTGATTCAAATAAATATTCACAAAACTACGTAACTTATCACCATCATATAAATGCTGTTTCAAATTGGGATATTGCGTCGTTAAATCAACCAACGCCGCCCCCACCGTCTCGCCACTAATCTTGACCACACTCTCCCCATCCACATACGACCGCAACGGGGTTGGAATACGAATCTTAGCCATAAACTTATAATCTCCTTCTCAATTATTAACAGCCCTGTCAAGGGCTGTCATACCTGCCTAGGCAGGTATCCACTTCTAAAATAACTAATAATGATGCTTTGTTCTAAGCAAAACAAATTAAACCCATCACTTCCTTAACTCTCCAGCCACCTCCTCCACCCCCCTCACCACCACCTCTTCTTCCACAAACCCGTCCCGACTCGGCAACAACTGCCAAGACCGACTTGCTTTCGCCACCCCCTCACCAACCTCCGTAATCAAATACGAATACCCCACCCACGCCGCCCACTCTACATCACGTGGCGACGCCACCGGCGCACAATCAGGATGACTATGATACACCCCGATAATATCCCACCCCGCTTCCATCGCTTTAAACTCCGCCGCCAACATATCCTCCGGCACAATCAAAAACCGCTCCCGCTTCTCCTCTTCCACCGGCCACCGATTCGGTACCGACAAAATCCCCTTAACCACATTCTCCTCCCCCACCATCTCCCCTAACAATAAACCACACCCTTCATATGGATAACTAGCCACACCATCCGCTTGAATCTGAGCCAAAATCTCTGCTGTCAAAATTAACATTCTCTGCTCCTAACTAAAATTACACAACCAAATCATGCCACGCCCACAAAGCCCGGTCTTCATCCCACACCGGCACCACCGCCTGCACCGTATCAGTCCGCGCTTCCTGCGCCAACACCGTCACACCCGCCTCACTCAACGTCTGCCATGCTGCCGCGACTGCCGCTGCCTCCTTACCCTGCCCCGCCCCCACCAACGTCACCACCGCCTGCTCAGCCCCTCCCCGATAAGATGTCACCGCCCGCCACCGACGATCATCAGCCACATCGTTCACAATCAACGTCCCCGTCCGCTCCGGCGCAAACGTATCCTTAATCCGCAACGGAATGTTCGCCTGCCAACACGGCCGCATCGTCTCCGGATGCAACACCTTGGCCCCCGCTAACGCCAACGTCGTCACCTCTCCAAACGATAACGACTGAATGGGCTGCGCCACCGCCACCCGCCGTGGATCGGCCGTCATCACCCCCGGCACATCCGTCCAAATGCAAACCTCAGTCGCCGCCAACGCTTCCCCCAAAATAGCCGCACTATAATCAGACCCCCCTCGGCCCAACAACGCCACCTCACCCCTCACCGTCTCCCCAATAAATCCCGTCACCACCGGCACAACCCCCTCGGCCAACAACGGCCCCAACCGCGCCGCCACCCGCTCCCGCGTCAACGCCTTATCCGGCGTCGCCGCCAACACATCCTCCGATGTCACCACCAACTCCGTTCCCATCACCGCTTCCGCCTTAATCCCCTGCGTCCGCAAATAGGCCGCCACAATCGGCGCACTCCACCGCTCCCCTAAACTCAAGCATTCCGCCTCAATCGTCGCCGAAATCTGCCCCCGCACCGCCACCGCCTCACATAACCTGTCGTACGCTTTTAAGCCGATAGTTATCTGCTCGGCCAATTCCGCCTGCTCCGCTGTCTCCCCAAACACATTCGTAATCAAATCCAGATGAACCGCTTCCAGATACGCTTTCGCTTCAGCCGCCTGCGCTAACTCTCCCACTGCCGCCGCTTGTAAACCACGTAATAACCAATCAGTCACTTTAATTGGCCGCGTACCTAAAGCGGATACCACCACCACTAACGGCCGTTCCCCCACCAGCCACCGCTTCACAATCCGCCCCACCTGCGCCAAAGCCTCACCTGTCACCACCGATGTCCCCCCAAATTTCATCACATGTACCACGTCTCATCTCTCCTAATTCAACTATAACTGCGCCAATGCTTGCTCTAAATCAGCTAGCAAATCATCTGTCTCTTCAATCCCCACCGCTAACCGCACCAAATTGTCACGAATGCCAATCTCTAATCGCTCTTCCGTCGACAAATCATAATACGACATCAATGCCGGTTGCTCAATCAAACTTTCAACCCCACCCAAACTCGCGGCAATATACGGAATTTGAACATTATCAATTAACCGACCCGCCGTTGTTAACTTATCTTCCCCCTCGGCCGCCCCCACCTCAAAACTCACCACCCCCCCATACCCTTCCATCTGCGCCCGCGCCACTTCATAATCAGGATGGGACGCCAACCCCGGATACCACACCCGCTCAATCTTCGGATGCCGCTCCAAATACTCAGCAATCAACTGCGCCGACCGATTCTGCTGTTTCACCCGCAACGCCAACGTCTTCAACCCCCGCTCCAATAAAAATGCCGCATGAGGGTCTAAAACACCTCCCAATACCCCTTGGCTCCGTCGCAACGCATGGATCAAGCCCGCTTCGCCCACCACAACACCGGCCAAAATATCATTGTGCCCGCTTAAATATTTGGTGGCGCTATGGACGACTAGGTCGATGCCGAGGGTTAACGGCCGTTGATTAATCGGCGTCGCAAACGTCGCATCAATAATCGTCTTAATCCGACTATGCTCCCGCCCAATCGCCGCTATCCGCTCTAAATCCGCCACCCGCAAATATGGATTAGTCGGACTCTCACTAATAATAACCCGCGTATTTGCCTGAATCGCTCCCGCTAACGCCTCATAATCTCCCATCGATACCTGTGTGCTCTCAATCCCCAAACGACGCAAATAGTTCCGGCAAAAATCACGTGTCTTGCTATAACAATCATCCGTATAAATCACATGGCTATTTGTCGGCAAAATCGATAACAAAATATTGGTAATCGCCGTCATGCCTGAAGGAAACAATAGCGCCGCCTCTCCCTCCTCTAAATGCGCAATCCGCTTCTCCACCCGTTGCACCGTTGGATTCCCATACCGCGCATACTCAACACGCCCCCCCGCGCCACCCCACATCTTCGCCTCCATGTACGCACATAAATCAGCTGTGCTCTCAAACGTATACGTTGCTGTCTGCACCACAGACCCAACTAAACCATACCCTTCATTCGCTTGTCGCTCCCCCAACTCCGCATGAACTGACCGTGTCCCCACCCCCAACACCAACTTTCCCCGCTGATCATCTGCCTCGGCCTCTTTCACCTCAGCCTCTTCTCGATTATTAATCACGAAACTTGTCATTATCCTTTCTCCCAAAATTCAAAATGAATATCTACTATTGGGAGTAGCTTCTACAACAAAAAAACGCCACTTCTCGAAAAAGAAGCGGCGCTTGAATTATCACTGTGATACGCTACTCATCTTCCAGAATCAATATATCTGTCGGATTTAGCACCGTTTCCAAAACAAAACTGTTTTGGCGGTTGCTGAGGCTTCATCGGGCCGATCCCTCCACCTCTCTAGATAAGAATGTATATTTTTTTGTTTTTAATCTGATTGATTATTTACTTTTAACATGAATCAATCAACGATTCCATACTATCAAAATCAATTTAAAATGTCAACTATTTGTGATAAATTGAACAAAACAACTCATCTTCCTCATTGCCTTTTAAATCTCATACCGATATCATTATTTATAGGCAACCATAACAAACAAGTTACTCATAACTTGCCACATTACGATTGTAAAACTAATTTGACACTGATGACTACTTTATCAACAACCAAGGCCTGATAAAAACAGCCCTACTTTGTCTTATTTGAAACGACATAGCCAGACAATTCTGTTACTCTGCTAATTATCGCCACAACCAGCCATCATTCCACCAAACCTACCGCCGTAAACGCTCATCCACGGCCGCCGGTGAAGCACCAATCACCACGATCATTTTTTCATGACCACTTTTACCTGCCGCTACTTCCACAGCGTCAAAAGGTACTTCTAACTTCTCGGCCAAAAAGCGCAATAAAATATCATTCGCTTCACCATCGGCGGTCGGTGTCGTCAAATTAATATGCACCGTTCCCTCACCATCAATACTGGTTACCGCTTTTTCACTAGCGCCAGCAGTCACATGAACGGTAAATGCCGCTCCTTCTTCTGCTTTGGTTATGTCAAATTTGATTTCACGCATCTTACACTCCTGCATGCTGATGATTGCATTACAATATTCATTCTCGTATTGTAACACGAAAATCATATTTTGCGCGAAAAATCGCCACAAATCGATAATTTCAATCGGCACCCACTTAATAACACCCCTTTTTACTCAACTACAACCACCCAAACAGCACCATGGTTTGACCAAAGCGTGCTACACTCATCCCACACTTCATACGCCCTCTCTTGACAAATTACCCCTCACCGATATAAATTACCCCGCCAAGACCCTTCAGGTCTCAATATCTACATCAGTACTGCCGTCGATCACACGAACCCCAACAAACTGGGTCACGAAACAATATCCTCTACATCAGTACTTCTAAAAAAACAACGGAGATAAAACATGTCTTACAACTTTAAACACCTCGGCCAACCCCTATCCCAACCTAATAAAGATTTAGAATCTTTCCCCGCCCCCCCTCACGTCACCCTCGTCACCTTCACCACCGATGAAGTCACCAGCTACTGCCCTGTCACCAATCAACCAGATTTCAATACGGTCACTATCGAATATGAACCGGATCAGCTTTGCGTTGAAAGCAAAAGTCTCAAACTTTATTTGTGGACATTTCGTGATGAACCAATTTTTGGCGAAGGGTTAGCCAATACCATCGCCAACGACCTGTTTGCAGCCTTACAACCTCACTTTTGCCGCATCACTGTGCAACAAGGTATTCGTGGCGGATTGCAAATGACAGCGGTGGCCGAGCGTACCAAATAAAGTTGCCAAATCAACAAAATATGCCATAATGACCCCATCAATTTGTATGAAAAACCTCGCTTTAGGCCCTCTCATTCGATTTTCAAGACCTAACCTAAAAATCTGATGAAACCTGAAAGCTCTAATTATGTTATGTTTGGAGTATTATCATGCCAATTACAACGATTGAAAGCTTACGTGAACATCTACAATGGGCTATTCAACTAGAACATGCCACCATACCCCCTTATCTAACCGCGCTCTACTCTATTAAAGCAGGCACTAACATAGAAGCTAGAGAAGTCGTCGAAAGTGTCTTCATTGAAGAAATGCTCCACATGGTTCTCGCCGCTAATGTACTCAACGCTATTGGTGGTCACCCCAAACTCGACTATGAGGGCTTTATCGCTCAATATCCCGCTTATCTCCCTCACAGCAACAAAGCCTTCAAAGTTCCCCTCCTTAAACTATCGCCTGAAGCGATCGATGTCTTCATGCAAATCGAAAAACCAGAAGCCCATGATGCCCTCCCCGAAGATGACAATTTTGAAACCATTGGTCAATTCTATGAAGCCATTGAAGAGGCCCTACAGTATCTCTGCACCAAACTAGGCGAAGAAAATGTTTTTACCGGTGACCCCGCCTACCAAATTGGCCCTGATACCGCCTATTACGGCGGCAGTGGCCACGTTATCGCCGTCACTAACCTCGCCTCGGCCATGGCCGCCCTCGAAGAAATTATCGAACAAGGCGAAGGGCACGACCATGTCGAAATCTGGGATGGCGACCGCAACATGTTCCACCCCGAACGCGAAGAAGTTGCCCACTACTATCGCTTTAACGAAATCAAACAAGGGCGCGCCTACCAAAAAGGAGACACCCCCCAATCCGGCCCCACCGGCCCCGCCTTTAATATCGATTGGGACGCCATCTACAACGTTGTCCCCAACCCACGTGCCACCGACTATGCCGAAGGCACCATCGAACGCGTCGCTATGGACCAATTCAACCAAACCTATAGCCATATTCTCCGCCTCCTCGAACGGGCCTTTAATGGCGAAACAGAACAACTCTCTGTCGCTATCGGCGAAATGTATGAAATTAAATATGAAGCTATTCGTCTCATGAATATGCCCTCTGGCCAAGATGACACCGTCCTCGGCCCCAGCTTCGACTACGTCCCCGCCCCCAACACCCAAGCCAAACCCCGCCGCCGCATCATCGTCCGCCCCGACGGCCCCTATATCGTCTACGGCGACATCCCCCTCGTCCGCAAAGCACAAATCATCTCCGAACATGGCGAACCTCTTACCTGGCATAAAACCGATATCATCCCCACCGATGGCACCTACGCCCTCTGCCGCTGTGGCCAATCAAGCACCAAACCTTTCTGTGACGGTACCCACGCCCGCGTCGATTTCGATGGGACCGAAACCGCTGACACCAATAGCTATGCCGATCGCCAAGAAGTTTACGGCGGCCATGGCATCACCGTCAAACGTGACCATGCCGCCTGTATGGAGTCCGGCTTCTGTGGTAACCGCTTCACTAGCATCCCCAAAATGATCGACAACACCGACGACTCCCAAGTCCGCGCCCAAGTCATCGCCATGGTCGAACGCTGCCCCTCCGGTGCCTACACGTACTCCCTTACCCCCGATAGCGACAATATCGAGCCTGACTATCCCGTTGCCATCGCCGTCACCCAAGAAGGTGAATACGCTGGCTCACTCTGGATCACTGGCAACATCCCCCTCATCCGTGCCGATGGTAAACCTTTTGAAACCCGTAACCGCGTTACCCTTTGTCGCTGTGGCCAATCAGCCAACAAACCTCTCTGCGATGGCACCCATCGTGAAATCAATTTCACCGAATAGCCCGCTACCACTCATCCCGCATCGCCCGTGGATGCGGGATTTCCGCTATCACCATCAATCCCCCACCATCTTGATTCTGAAACCGCAACTTCCCCCCCAATAACGCCACCCGCTCACTAATCCCTAATAACCCATAATGCCCCGAACGACTCAATCCCACCAAATCAAAATCATCCCCTAACCCAATCCCATTATCTTCAATCATAATCTGCAACAATCGTGGTGAAATATGGGTTAACGCCACCGTCACTCTCGTCCCTTCCGAATGTTTCCATACATTGCTCAACCCCTCCTGCACAATCCGAAACATTGATAACTCAATCGCTTCCGGTAAACGGCCTAAATCATCACTCAACTCCAAAACAACGTCGATACCCGTCCGCTCTTGCCAACTATGGACATACGATTGTAACGCCGCCCCCAACCCTAAACTATCAATCGTCGGCGGCCGTAAATCACTACAAATCCCGCGCACATTCGACACCAATTCCCGTATATGATGCCGTATATCATCTACCTCGGCCACCAACGTCCCATTCCCCTCCGCCAAACTCTCCACCTCCTCCAACTGATAATTCAAACTCAATAAATCCTGAATCGTCTCATCATGCAACTCCCGCGCCAAATGCTTCCGCTCTAACTCTCGCTCCGTCAATAACCGCCTCTGCGCATCCTGCAACGCCACATTAGCCTGATTCAACGCCTCCACCTGCTTCGCCAACTGCGCCAATAACTGCTCATTCATCGTCTCCCGCACCACCAAATCACGCTCTAACAACTGCTGATTCTGCTCCAAATTCTCCGCCTGTCGCTTAGCTTCATAATAACTGTCTAGCGCCCAAATCACCGGCGTCCGTTGTTGCTGTTCCCGATTCCCCACCAACGCCGCCACAATCTCTTCCCGATTCGTCTGATCGCTCGGCAAATTTAATAACACCTCTCCCTCGGCCAACACCACAATCCGATCCGTCACCGCAAACAAATGATCCAAATTCTCACTACTAAACAACACCCCCCGCCCCTCAGCTTTCCACCGCCCAATCAATGATAACAACTTCGTCTGATACGGCGACGTCAACAACTCCGTCGGATCATCCACAATCTGCACCCTCGCCTCCGTCGCCATCGCCTGCGCCAACGCAATTAATTGCCGCTCCTCCCCCGATAAATTCCCCACCCGCTCACCTAACGACGGAAAATCCACATCCAACTCCACCAAGATCTCCCGCCCTCGCCGTTCCATCCGCCGCCAATCCAATAATCCCGTCGACCAACCTCCCACCATCACCTTCATCTCATGCCCCAAAAAAATATTGGTCACAATATCAAACTGCTCCGCCAACATCGGCCCCGGATGAATCAAATTAATCCCCTCCCGCTTCCCTATAAATGGCCACCGCAACAACTTACCCCCCAACCACAACTCCCCTTCATCTGCCGTCTGCAACCCAGCTAAAACTTGCGTCAATAACGTCTTACCCGCCCCACGCCGCCCCACTAACCCCACCACTTCCCCACCTCCTATACCCAAAGTCACCCCTTTTAACGCCTCATTACTCCCAAATCGCTTACGCAATCCTTTCGCCTGCAACAACATATCACTCATCCTACCGCATCAGCTACAATTTGATACAATGTCGCCGAATCTAAATCTTTTTTATCCAAAAATGCATTCGCCCCCGCCGCCAACCCCCGCCGATGAAACTCCCGGTCAGGATAAGCACTCATCAAAATCACCCGACAATCAAATAACCGCCCCTTAATCTGTCGCGTACACCGAATACCATCTTCATCACCTAAGACCACATCCACAAACGCAATTTGGGGCGCCAACTTCCCCACTAAATGAACCGCATCCTCCGTATTCCCCGCTTCATAAATATCCGCCTGCGGATACACCCGCCCAATCATCCGTCGCAACTGCTGCCGATACCGCTGATTATCATCTACAACCAAAATCGTCGTCATCTCCCGCCCCACCAGCTTCATCTCGCCCACCTCGGCCACATCCACCCCCACCGCAATCAACTCCGGATGCTCATGCACAAAATTCACCGCCTCTAACCGACTCTGCACCTTCAATCGCCGATACAACCGCGTCAAATGGGTCTCAATCGTCTTCACACTCAACCCCAGATGCGCCGCCATCGCCCGATTATCTAACCCCTTCGCCAACAAACTCAATATCTCAATCTGCCGACTCGATAACTTAGGTAAATCAGCCGCTACTTTATCCACCGGCTGTAACAATTTATCCACCAAAGAACTCGATATCCACCGCTTCCCCTTCAACACCCAATCAACCGCCATCGTTAACTCATTCAATGAATTATCCTTTAAATGATACCCATTGACACCCGCTCGCAATAACCCCTGCACATAAACATCATCATCATATGCACTGACCACCAAAATCAAAATATCCGGGTACAAAGCCCGAATCTGCTGAATCGCTTTAATCGGCTCAAAATGGGGCATCGTCACATCTAACAACAACAAATCAGGCTGTAACCGCTCAATCTCAGCCAACAAACTCCGCCCATCTTCCAACTCCCCCACAATCTGTAAATGGGTCTGCCCGTCTAATATCGTCCGAATCCCTAACCGGATCAGCGCATGATCATCCGCTAACAAAATACGTGTTACTTTCATCTTGCCATTATACACAAAAGCAGACAGACATAAAGCCACCACATAGCCCAAAATAAGGGGTGATCCACTAAAAACCAACCATTATTTCGCCAAATCCACCCCCAAACAACCATTATTCAGGGTTTTCCCTTACAAGTTTTAGGGAAAACCCTCACCTCATTCAGGGGCACTCAGGGTACACACCCTTACCCCTTTGCGCTTTAATAGTAGTATAGTTTGCACAACTAAATATGGGCAATATATCCAAATTGATGCCCACTAATTAGCGTTTATATCAACAACTCATCTTCTCAATCAATTGTAGAACCTGAGCTTATAACTAAAAACGCTACTATTTCCATATTTCCTCATACTTTTTAGGAGAAGAATGAACATGCACAAACGATTACTAAATCTATTTTTTGCTTTATTTATGCTCGTCGCTCTCATCGGTTGCTCCGGTGGCGATGACGGCGCTACCGATGATGGTGGCGATGCCCCCGCCGCCAGCGGCAAAGTCGGTATCGTCTTGCCAACCAAAGACGAGCCCCGCTGGGTTCAAGACGAAACCCGTTTCCGCGAAGCACTCGATGAAGCTGGTTACGAAGTCGAAATCCTCTTCAGCCAAGGCGATTCTGCCAAAGAACGTTCCAATGTCGAAGATTTAATCACCAAAGGGGTCCAAGTTATTATTATCACCCCCCATGATGGCTCCGCCGCCGCCGCCGCCGCTGAAGCAGCGCACGAAGCGGGCGTTAGCGTCATCTCCTACGACCGCCTTATCCGCGATACCGAGGCCGTCGATTACTACGTAACCTTCGACAGTCTCGCTGTTGGTGCCCAACAAGCCCAATACCTCGTCGATAACGCCACCGGTACTGGCAACCCCCTCTACCTCTACGCCGGCGCTGCCTCCGACAACAACGCCTTCATCTTCTTTGAAGGTGCTTGGTCCGTCCTCCAACCTAAAATCGCTGATGGCACCTTTGTCATCAAAAACTCTGACGAAGCGGTCGCTCTCCAAGATAGTGCCGACTTAACCCGCGACCAATACGCCCAAATCATCGGCCAAATCACCACCAACTGGGATTTCAATACCGCTAAAAACTTAGCTGAAGCCAACTTGACCTCGGCCACTGCCGAGGACAAAGGCGACGTCTTCATCCTCGCCCCTAACGACGGTACCGCCCGCGCTATCGCCGATACCTTCGCCTCCGATGGCGATGTCACCAGCTACGCCGTCACCGGCCAAGACGCTGAAAAAGCCTCCGTCCAATACATCATCGACGGCCAACAATCGATGACCGTCTTCAAAGATGTCCGTACCCTCGTCGATGACGCCATCGCCGCCGCTATCGCCCTCCTCGAAGGGGAAGAACCAACCGCTCAAGGTAGCTACAACAACGGTGCCGTTGACGTCCCCGCTATCCAATCTGCTGTGGTCACCGTCGATGCCGCCAACGTCCAATCCGTCCTCATCAACTCCGGTTACTACGATGCCTCTGAATTCACTGGCGTCGCCGAAGCCGTTGATGCCAGCGAAGTCGGTGGTAAAGTTGGTATCATCCTCCCCACCAAAGACGAACCACGCTGGGTTCAAGACGAAGCCCGTTTCCGTGAAGCGTTAGAAGCCGCTGGCTATGAAGTCGAAATCTTCTTCAGCCAAGGTGATTCCGCTAAAGAACGTTCCAATGTCGAAGATTTAATCACCAAAGGGGTCCAAGTCATCATCATGACTCCCCATGATGGTACCGCCGCCGCCGCCGCCGCCAACGCCGCCCAAGAAGCTGGCGTCAGCGTCATCTCCTACGACCGCCTTATCCGCGATACCGATGCTGTCAATTACTATGTAACCTTCGACAGTCTCGCTGTTGGTGCCCAACAAGCCCAATATCTCGTCGATAACGCCACCGGCACTGGCAATCCTCTCTACCTCTACGCCGGCGCCGCCTCCGACAACAACGCTTTCATCTTCTTCGAAGGCGCTTGGTCTGTCCTCCAACCTAAAATCGCCGATGGCACCTTTGTCATCAAAAATTCAGATGAAGCGGTCGCTCTCCAAGATAACGCCGACTTAACCCGCGACCAATACGCCCAAATCATCGGCCAAATCACCACCAACTGGGATTTCAGCACTGCCAAAAACTTGGCCGAGGCCAACTTGACCGCCACCACCGCTGACGACAAAGGCGAAGTCTTCATCCTCGCCCCTAACGACGGTACCGCCCGCGCTATCGCCGATACCTTCGCTGCTGACACCGATGTCACCAACTTCTATGTCACCGGCCAAGATGCTGAAAAAGCATCCGTCCAATACATCATCGATGGCACCCAATCAATGACCGTCTTCAAAGATGTTCGCACCCTCGTTGATGACGCTATCGCTGCCGCCATCGCTCTCCTCCAAGGCACCACTCCAGCCGCCCAAGGCAGCTACAATAACGGCGCCATTGACGTTCCTGCAATTCAATCCCCTGTGGTCACCGTTGACCGCGCCAACGTCGAAGAGGTCCTGATCAACTCCGGCTACTACGACGCCTCTGAATTCACCGGCTTAGAGTAGAATTAACTTAAGAGAGGCAAAACGTTAGCGATTTGCCTCTACTTTCGTAAGAGTGGCTCGCCCTCGGCGAGCCACTCCCCCTCTCATGAAACAAGCATCTGCTTAGTAAATGACAGAAACTATCAACCCACCGGAGTAAATCATGAACAACACCCCTATCCTCGAGATGAAAAATATCACCAAAGAATTTCCTGGTGTCAAAGCGCTCGATAATGTCAGCTTCGCCGTCAAACGTGGCGAAATCCATTGCCTCGTCGGTGAAAATGGGGCGGGCAAGTCAACTCTAATGAAAATTCTTAGTGGTGTCTATCCCCACGGCCAATACGATGGCGATATCATCTTCAATGGCGAAACCCAACAGTTCCGCAATATCCGCGACAGTGAAAACGTCGGTATCAGCATCATCTACCAAGAATTAGCCCTCATCCCCGATATGAGCGTTTACGAAAACATCTTCCTCGGCCACGAAATCAGCAACGGCCCCCTCATTAACTGGAACGAAACCATTAAGCAAAGCACAGCCATGCTCAAAAAAGTTAACCTAGACGTTAATCCCGCTGTGCAAGTCAAAACGTTAGGCGTCGGCAAACAACAACTCGTGGAAATCGCCAAAGCACTCAGCAAAGATGTCCAACTCCTCATCCTCGACGAACCAACCTCCGCCCTCAACGAAGATGATGTCGACAACCTCCTTGACCTCCTCCGTGCCCTGCGTCAACAAGGGGTCACCTGCATCATGATTACTCACAAACTAAAAGAAGTGATGAGCGTTGCCGATACCGTCACCGTCATTCGTGACGGCCAAACTATCTGCACCATCGACGCTCACACCGAAGAACTCTCTGAACAAATTATCATCAAAAATATGGTTGGCCGCGCCATCGACAACATCTATCCCAAACGTGACCACCAACGTTCTACTGAAGTCGTTCTCGAAGTCGATAATTGGACCGTCTTTGACCGTACCCGTGGCCGTAACATTCTCAAAAATGTCTCCTTTAATCTTAAAAAAGGTGAAATCATCGGCTTTGCTGGCCTTATGGGCTCCGGACGCACCGAATTAGCCCTCAGCATCTTTGGCAATCCCGAAAATTACACCCTTGTCGATGGCCAAATTCGCTTAAATGGCGAACCCAAAAAGTTCAACCATCCCCACGACGCCATCCGTGCCGGCATCGCCTACGTCTCCGAAGATCGCAAAAAAAATGGGCTTATCTTAACCCAAGATGTACGCCAAAATATCAGCTTGGCCAATCTCAATGAGCTAGCTCATCAAACCGTCATTGATGAAAACCAAGAAGTCAATGTCGCCAACAAATATAAAGATTCTCTCAATATCAAAACCCCTAATATCGACCAAACCGTTGGTCATTTAAGTGGGGGCAATCAACAAAAAGTATCTTTGGCCAAATGGCTTTTTGTTAAACCAGATATTCTTATATTAGATGAACCAACACGCGGCATCGATGTCGGTGCCAAATTTGAGATTTACACCATCATGAATCAGCTCGTCGAACAAGGGCTAAGTATTATCATGATCTCATCGGAACTTCCCGAAGTATTAGGCATGAGTGACCGTATCTATATCGTTTCCGCCGGCGAAATTACTGGCGAATTACCTATCGAAGAAGCCACGCAAGAACGCATTATGCATCTAGCAACTAGAAATTAGAGAGAGAAAAAGATGAATATCAAAGATTTACAACGAGTTTTACAAGAAAATATCCGCGAATATGGGATGTTTATCGCCCTTTTCGTCATCTGGACCGCTTTCGCCATTCTAACCGACGGTATTTTTATCTCATCCCGTAATATCAGCAATCTGCTCAACCAATCCGGTTATATCGCTGTTCTTGGTATTGGCATGACTTTAATTATCGTCATCCGCCATATCGACCTCTCAGTTGGCTTTTTAGCCGGTTTTATGGGGGCCTTAGCCGCGATTGCCATGGCTTCCTGGGAATGGCCCGTTTTCGTCGTCATCCCTGTCATCCTTCTCCTCGGCGCCCTACTCGGCCTCATCCCCGGCTTCCTCGTCGCCCAAATGCGCATCCCCGCCTTTGTCGCCACCCTCGCCGGCTTTCTCATCTACCGCGGCGCCATCCTCGTTGTCACCCAACGAACTGGTACCATCATCATCGCCAACGACGCCTTTAACGCCATCGGCAATGGCTACATCCCCGATCTACCCGTCAGCTTTCTCCCCGAAACCCATAAACTCACTTTAATCGTCGGTATCTTAGCCATCATCTTCTACATTTTCAACGAAATTAAAGGGCGTCGCACCAAACAAGCCTACAATTTCGAGGTCTTATCCAATGAAATCTTTGCTCTAAAGCTTATCTTTGTCTCCCTCATTATGGGTGGCATGACTTGGGTTTTATCTGGCTATAATGGCATGTCTTGGACCGTCGTCATCATGCTTCTTGTCGTTGGTATCTACCATTTCATCACCAATCGCACCGTCCTCGGCCGCCACATCTACGCCGTTGGCGGCAATCCCGAAGCCGCCGAATTAAGTGGTATCAATGTCAAAAAAATCACCTACATCGTCTTTGCCCAAATGGGTATGCTCGCCGCCCTCTCTGGTATCCTCTTCGCTTCCCGCCTCCAATCCGCCACCACCACCGCCGGCACCCTCTTCGAGCTTGACGCCATCGCCGCCGCCTTCGTCGGCGGTGTCTCCGCCGCCGGCGGCGTCGGCAAAGTCACTGGCGCCCTCATCGGTGCCCTCGTCATGGCCTCCCTCACCAGCGGCATGAATCTGATGAGTATCGATATCTCCTACCAATACATCGTTCGTGGTATCATCCTCGCCGCCGCCGTTATCTTTGATGTCGCTACCCGTAATAGCTAAAGTTTAGATTCGTAAGGCAAATGACAGCCCTCCTTAGGGCTGTCATACCTGCGTAGGCAGGCCACTCTTAAAATGACCTCCATTTCCTCTCTATTTTCAACAAATCACACGCTCTTCACTTTCCTCCTACGCACAATCACAATTCCATATTCTTAAAACAGACCGACACAATACTGTAGGCTTATCTTTCTCGTTTACGTGCCAAACAATTTGATCACCGCGCCCCTCACTTGGTATAATAGGCAGTTATGCCCCTCATAAAACAAACATACCAATCACTTTTATTATTTCTTTTGCTCCTAACCGCTTGTAACACCCAGCCCACCCCCACCCCTATCCCTACTTCCACGCCCAGTAACACACTACCCACTCCCACTTTAGCCTCCACCCGCAATATCCTTCTCCCACCCCAACCCACCATCCAACTCGAAGCCAGTACCCCCATCCCCCCCACACCTATCCCCACCACCAATGCCCCCCCCACACCACTCCCTTCTCCCACCCCCTTTCCCCAACAACTCACCATCGGCACCTCGGCCCAAGGCCAACCCATCACCGCCCGCCGCCTCAGCGCCCCCGGCAATCCCATCCACCATATCAAAATCATCCTCGTCGGCGGTGCCTCCGGCACCGACTCCAGCCCCACCACCATCAACACCCTCTACAACCATCTCGAAACCAACCCCAACCTCATCCCCAACCACACCACTATCTGGTTCATTCCCACCTGGAACCCCGATGGCCGCGTCCACCAAACACCAACCAAACCCAATGGCGTCCAACTCATGCACAACGCCTACGCCCACCAAGACGATTGCCCCGGCAATAATTGGCTCGCCAGTGACAATAATCAAAACGGACTCCACCCCTACAGCGCTCCGGAAGCTCAAGCCCTCCTCCAATTTAGCCAAGATGCCCAACTCGTCCTTTTTTACGAAAACGATACCATCCTCAACCAACTTGTCGTTGATACCTGCCGTCAATACAGCACCATTGACGCTCTCGCCCAAACCATCAGCCCCATTTATCAATATCCGGTCGCTCCCTTACGCGACGCCAACGGCTACTTTGTCGATCAACTCGCCGGCGATGGTCTCACCACCGTCACCATTCGTAGCCGTTCCGATACCGATCCCGCTCGCCATCTCCAAGCGCTAACAACAACATTAACCCAATTAAACACTATTTTGACGACAACGGCCGTTCCCGCCACCCACACCTGGCTCGATGACACCAATACCGCCACTTGGCAATACCCCGCCGGCACCTTCCCCCATCCCCTCGCCATCCTCCCCAATGATGCCGCCAACACCCTCTACATGATCGATGGTGGCCGTGTCCTCGCCCTCAACCTCACCACCCCTACCACCCCTCAAACCTTACTCAACCCCGGCTCAATCATCGACAATGTCCGTGTGCTCGAACCGCTCGACCTCGGCCGCCAATGGGGCGACCTCTACGTCCTCGACCGCGCCGGTGACATTTACCATCTCAACCTCGCCACCGGCCAATGGCAAATCGACCGCTACGACCGCCCCATCAGCGACCGCTCCTCCCACTACTATGTCGCCCTTAGCAACAACCCCACCCACCGTTTCTTGCTAGAAACAAGTTATAAATATATCGTTCGTTACAATAGCAATGAGCAACAGCTTTGGTTGACGGCCGAGGAGCGTGCGGTCGATATCGCCGCCGCCGGCGGCGACGTCTTTGTCCTCAGTCGCGCCAATGATAGCCCCGCTGGTATGATTCGCTTGTATCGTGATGGGGCCGAGCTCCGTGCCTTCCGCCCCAACCACCCCATTCACCAACCACGCGCCCTCGCCGTTAGTGACAACGCCGTCTACATTCTTGACCACGCCGGTAACCGTCTCCAAATTCTCGACCGCCTCGGCCGTCTCCAAGAAATCCGCCAATTCCGCCACCGCACCCCCATCACCGCCCTCTGGGTCACCCCCGATGACACCCAACTCATCCTCGCCACCACCGACAAACTCTTCTTCTACGGCCAAAACCAAACCGACACCACTATCCCCGGCCCCCCCGATACCACCTTCCGCCCCCATAATCCCACCTTGCTTGCCTCTATCCCTCCCCTCCTCAGCCCCATCGGCGGCTCCGCCATCGGCCAACGTGAAAATCATATGCCCGGCGCCCCACGCCACTATCGCCTCGGCATCCACGGCGGCGTCGATTTCTACTGGCAACGCAATACCCCCGTCCGTGCCGTCGCCGATGGCACTGTCATCCGTGCCCTCACCGACTATACCCCCCCCACACCGGCCCAATTCGCCGCCCAACGTGCCCAAGCTCTTGAACTCGGCTACACCACCGCCGATGCCCTCGACTTCTACCGCGGCCGTCAGGTCTGGATTGAACATGACAACGGCCTCATCTCTTACTACAATCATCTCGCCGCCATCACCCCTGGCATCACCGTTGGTGCCCGCGTCACCCGCGGCCAACAAGTCGGCACCGTCGGCAACTCCGGCTCTCCCGCCAGCCTCGAAAGCCCCACCGCCGACGCCCACCTCCACTTCGAACTATGGCTCAACAACCACTACCTCGGCCAATACCTCCGCCCCATCGAAATCCGCGAATGGCTCGATACCCTTTTCTATCAATAACAGCTCCCCCCCCACATCACCCTCTACTCACCCCCAGGTGTAATTTCCACTTCCCGCTTCGTAAACCCTTCCCCCGTCGTATCTAAATCAGACAAATTCGCCAACGCCTGCTCCGCTAAATCAGTCCGATACGCATCATCTCCCGGCCGGTTTTCAATCACCCCAAAATCAACACTAATATCAACCGTCTGCTGATACAACTCCTCATCCATCACCCCAATCCCTTGCGGCGACGGCCAAATCAACGCATTAATCTCATTCATCTGCCAATTCATATGCCCCTCACCCAACGTTGACCCATTATCTAACACAATATCAACACACGCATCAGGATTATCACGACAAAAAATCCAACCACGGAACGTCGCCTCTAAAAACTTGACCGCAATCTCCTCATTCCCCTCTTCCGCTAACCACTCTGCCCGCGCAAACAGATGATCCTGCAACATCGCTGTACCCACATCATTATAATCAACCACAATAAAATCTTCTGGCTGATACAACTCACCCGTTTCTGGATTCGTCGCTTCCAACAACTGTGCATACTCATTGTAAATCTCTGCCTGCGCCGCATCAATCTCACGATTTAATAACAACGACATATCAAATGGCTGTTGCACAATCGTCACCTGATTGGGGTCATCGGGATCAATCCCCGCCTGCCGCAACGCCGCATACACTTCCCACTCATTCCCAAACCCCCACGTCCCCACACGTTTGCCCGCCCAATCATCAGGACTGTCTAAACCAGAATCCGCCCACGACACCTGTAACGTCCCACTCCGTTGAAAAATCTGGGCAATATTGACCAAATCAACTCCCTGCTCCCGCGAGGCCAACATCTTTGGCACCCACGCTACCCCAAATTCAGCCTCCCCAGCCGCCACCACCTGCTGCGGCACAATCTCCACCGCCCCTTCCAAAATCGTTACATCTAACCCCACATCTTCATAAAAACCTTCCTCCAAAGCTGCATAATAACCAGCAAACTGTGCTTGCGTCACCCATTGCAATTGCACCCGCACCGGCGTTAGTTCCTCGGCCGTATCCCCGCCACCATCATCCCCCGTACCCGACTCCTCACCACCCCCACAAGCCACCATCAAACTCATAACCACCATAAGCAGCAACAATTTCCACAATTTCATTTTTTTTCTCCTAAAAACATCTTCGATAAAAACTTACACCAGCTATTTTATCAAAACAAATTACATCTCAAAACCACCGTACCTTCTCTCTGATTTGAGATTATTTCTGCTACAACCCACCTGTTTATTTCTCCCGCACCGACACATGCCACGGCAATGCCACCCGCTCCACCAACAAAATCACCACATAAAACGTCACTCCCACCACACACGCTACCAAAATCCCCGCCCACGCATTCGCAAACCGAAACTGTGCCGCCTCCTGCGTAATAAAAATCCCCAACGCCGACCGATTCCCCCCAAAATATTCACTCACCACCGCCCCAATCATACTCAACGTCGCCGCTACCTTAAACGCATTAAACATATATGGCAACGCATTCGGCCAGCGCAAATGACGCAATATCTGCCACTCACTCGCCGCATACGACCGCATCAACTCCAATGCCGCCGCATCCACCAACGTCAACCCCCGCACCGTATTAATCATCATCGGAAAAAAGATAATCACGGCCACAATCACCATCTTCGATAACGGATTATCCACCCCAAACCAATTGTTCAAAATCGGCGCAAAGGCGATAATCGGCACCGAATTAGCCGCCACCGCAAACGGCATCAACGTCTCGCTCACCGCCGTCCACCGTGCCGTCGCCAACGCGACCCCAATCCCCAATCCACAACCAATCACAAACCCACCCAACGCCTCTTTCGTCGTAAACCATCCCACATGCATCAACCGATCAAAATTCTCCACAAAGGCGGTTCCGATAACAGTTGGCGCTGGCAACAAAAACGCTTGAATATCCAACAAACGTACTATCATCTCCCACCCCCCCAACCCCACCACAAACAAGATAATAGCCGGCAAATACTCCTCTAACCAGCGCCGCCCTCGGCCACCCCCCACCGTCTCATCCACCACCCCCGCCACACTATCAACACCCGTCACATCCTCCGCCGCCCCTGGCGGCGGAGCCCCAATCGGCTCACGCCCCATCATGCACCCCCTCGGCCCGCCGCAACGAACTCCGTACCTCGTTCAACAACTCAAAAAAGCGGGGCAACTGATGCGTTCGCTCATCCCGCGGCAACGGCAAATCAATCCCAATCTCTTCCATAATCTGCCCCGGCCGCGCCGACATCACCACCACCCGTGTCGACAAAAAAACCGCCTCCGCAATACTATGCGTAATAAAAATGACCGTCGTCTCCGTCTTCTGCCAAATCGCCTGCAACGCCAAATTCATCCGCTCCCGCGTCATCTCATCCAACGCTCCAAACGGCTCATCCATTAACAACAACGACGGCCGCATCGCCAACGCCCGCGCAATCGCCGCCCGCTGCTGCATCCCCCCCGATAATTGCCACGGATAATGTCCCCCAAAATCCGCTAACTCCACCAACGCCAACATCTCCCGCGCTCGGCTCTCCTTCTCTTCCTTACTAAACCCTCGCAACTCCATCGGCAACTGAATATTTTTCAAAATCGTCCGCCACTCATACAAAACCGGCGCTTGAAATGCAATCCCATACGCCTGTGCCAACCGCGCCGCCCGCGCACTTTTTCCCGCCACCATCACCTCCCCCTCCGTCGGCTCCACCAAATCACCCACTACCCGCAACAACGTCGATTTACCACACCCCGATGGCCCAATAATTGACACAAACTCACCCGGTGCAATCCTTAAATTAATATCTTGCAGAGCCACCGTCCTCTGCCCCCCTCGGCCCTCAAACACTTTATTCACACCCTTAACCGCTACAATCGCTTCATCCATACATAACACCCGTATTCATTATACATAACTCAATCCATCACATACTGTCATCACGCACTCACCTCTCCAGCCCGATTCCGCAACACCCACCACTCAACCCCCACCACCAACAAATAAAACACAATCCCTACCCCCGCACTCGCCAAAATCGTCGCCCACAACCGCTCCGGCCCCGAAATATAATACGAATTAAAATTCAATATCGCCCCACCCAATCCATCCCGAATCCCCGATGGTAACTCCCCAATAATCGCCCCCACCACGCTCGCCGTCGCCGAAATCTTTAACGCCGTGAATATCTGTGGCAATGCCGCTGGCAACCGCAACTTCCACAAAATCGCCCACGGCGATGCCGCATATGACCGCATCAACTCCAACGCCATCGGATCCGGTGACCGCAACCCGCGCAACGTATTAATCGTCACCGGAAAAAAGGTCAAATACGCTGAAATCACCGCCACCGACACCCATCCCGCCTGCAACCAAATAATCACCATCGGCGCAATCGCCAAAATCGGTATCGTCTGCGACGCCACAATATACGGCATCAAACTCCGCTCCAACAATTGCGAATGAACAAAAACCACCCCCAACCCAAACCCTAATACCCCCCCCAACACAAATCCAGTCACCGCTTCCCGAAAAGTAAATAATGATGCATACCACAAAATTTCATACAAAGGTGGCCCATTCCGGCGCGACGCCTTACCAAACGCCGCCGCAATATCCCACACATGCGGCAAATTCAAATTCGACGCAAACTTAAACCGAAACGGCGGGTTATGCTCAATCCCCCACGGATTACTATCCGCAAACCATGGATCACCCCCGACCCACTTAACCCCTTCCCATACCATAACCAACGTCAACAAAACGATAACCAACGCCACCGTTTGTCGCCCCATTCGTCGTATCCATGCCCGATAATCATTATTCATAAGCCCCTATTGTAACACGCTTTACCCAAGGATGTCTGCCATCTATAATACGCCCCCCTTAAGCATCATACCCCTCCCACCACCCCATCTCTCTCCCCGCCAACTGTTCCACTGCCCGCTTCACCCCCAACAACGCCTCCGAATTAGGCCGATCCTCTACCTGTAAAT
>DATHYN010000117.1:0-11146 GCA_035459145.1 Anaerolineae bacterium
CCCCCTCACCCCCGCCCAACGCCAAAACTTCACCAGCCTCAACTACTACGACCCCGACCCTACCTACATCCTCGCCGCCACCCTCGACTTCTTCCCCGAAGACGACCCCCTCATCGCCATGCAAACCAGCACCGGCGCCGCCGTCGAATACCGCCGCTGGGCCACCGCCACCTTCACCCACAACAACCAACAAGCCTCCCTCATCATCTACACCGACCCCCACGGCCGCGACTTCTTCCTCCCCTTCCGCGACGCCACCTCCGGCTCCGAAACCTACGGCGCCGGCCGCTACCTCGACAACCACCGCCCCGGCCTCCGCCCCCTCAACGACGACCAAATCGAAATCGACTTTAACCACTGCTACAATCCCTATTGTGCTTACAACGACAACTACAGCTGCCCCCTCCCCCCCAAAGAAAACTGGCTCACCATCCCCATCCACGCCGGCGAAAAGATCTATTAGCCAACATCACTTTTGTAATGCATTGTAACTCATCTTTGACCAGTTAATACCCGAACAAGAAGCCTTTCTCGAATTTGTCTTAGACAAATATATTGAATCTGGCGTTGATGAATTAGCCTCCCCATTTTTCAACATTTCATGCCCAAATCAACCCCAAGCCCCCTTCGAGGGGGCGTCCCATTGAGCCCGATGCGTTCACGCTCGGGCGGAAACACCCTCAACACCTTCTCCAACAACGCCCAAACATCTCTCTACACAACCACCCACCAACACACAATCACAATAAACCCTCCCAGCTTCTCCCAATTACAACCTCCTAATGACAAATCCCCCCATCTTTGTTATATTACCCACCATGTTAACCACACTCAAACAGTTCCTAGCCCCACCCACACTCACCGACCCCTCTCAAAACAAAACCAGCCAATTGCTGAATAACATCTTACTCGGCATGATCAGCCTCATTCTGCTCTTCACCCTCATCCTCATCTTCTTAGGCGGCCAATGGATCGATTACACCCTCAATGCAATCGCCATGACCGTCCTCTTAACCAGCAAACAATTACTAAACAAAGGCCGGTTAAAAACCGCCAGCTGGCTCACCTTAACCATGCTCTTCACCCTCATCACCATCTCCAGCAGCGCCTTCCATGGCATTCGCGACACCGTTATCGGCGGCTACTTCCTCATCATCATCCTCGCCGGCGCCCTCCTCGGCAAATTCGGCATAAAACTATTCGCCGCCCTCACCTCTGCCGTACTAATCGCCCTATTCTCGGCCGAACACCTCGGCCTCCTAACCGTAACCATGCCCCCCTCGGCCCAAACCATCGACATCATCATGCTCCTCATCATCCTCTCTCTGATCAGCCTACTCATGCATTCCATCATCGACACCTTCCAATCCCCTTAAACTATCATTGCCCCCTAACCCGCCCAATCACCCTTCAAGCCCCCTTCGAGGGGGCGCCCCATTGAGCCCGATGCGTTCACGCTCGGGCGGGAACACCCTCAACATCTCCTCCAACAACGCCTAAACCACTCTCCACATAACCCTGCTCCAACAAACAACACTCTCTTCAAGAGGATGCCCCACTTAGCCCGATAATTCACACTCGGAAGATCCCCCCCCCGAACAAACATCCTCCCTTCACCAACAACAAAAAATCCGTCCAATCCCCAAAATCCCCAAAATCCACCAAACCTCCCCCAACCAACACCTCCCTCACCTCACCAATCCCCAAAATCCCCAAAATCCGCGTCAAACCCACCAAATCTCCCCCCCTCTATCCACTCGGCACAATCCCCCGCCTCCCTTCCCACTCCCCATACTCCCCAATCGCCCTAAACCGCAACGTTGTAAACTCAAAATGAAAATCCTTCCGCCGCCGCTCCCCCATCGCCACCACATGACGCTTCGGCTCCGGCACCATATCACGACTACTATGCCCCCGCACCATATCAATCATCTCCTGTTGCGACCGCCACACCGAAAAAGTCGACACCGTCCGCGGCAACCGAATCGCCGCCAACGCCAATGTCGTCCCCGGATGATCACGCACCAACCCCTCCACCGGCCACCCCCACCGAATAAACCGCGGCACCTGCGGCAACTTCATCCGCGCCAACGTCACCGCCACCACCGGCGCCGCCGGATCCAGCTCCTCCACCACCTCCGGCAACCCATCAAACTCCGTAATATGCCCCCAACGACGCAAAAACTCAAGCCGCACATGCCACCCCTCATTCAAGACACCCCCAACTTCTGTATTAGACAAAAAATCATCAATAGCGCTCTCACTCTCCCACTTGGCAAACATCGCCAACCGATTAAGCTGCATCCGTGACGGCGACAAAATCGGCGACCCCAACTTCATCATCATCATACACTCGGCCTGCTCCAACCCCGCCACCCTAGCCGCCGTCGGCGGCCGCCACACCGCCTTAACCGTCGACAGAAAACCACTCTTTGCTAAATGAAACGTAAAAATAGACATAACCACAAGTATACCATCCCCCCCCGCCAAAAACATACTCTCAAACCACCACCAACATCCCCCTCACTTCACCAACACCAAAAAATCTGTCCAATCCCCAAAATCCGCGTCAAATCCACCAAACCTCCTCAAACCAACCCACCTCTCTAGCAAAACACACCACCCTCCCACAAAAACAGATCACCCCAAAATCCCATTTCAATGGTATCATTACTACTAAATTAATATCAACCGAACGAAATCTAACAGGAGAAACCGTTATGCCCCCCTCAAATATTGACCTCCCCCTTTCCGCCGCCGGCTTCGGCGGCGGAGACGACAAAGAAACCAAATGGGAAGTCGTCACCAATACCCTCGGCCTCACCCCCGCCCAAATGATCGCCGGCCGCCTCCAAGCCGAAGGCATCCCCGCCCACGCCTGGCAACAAAGCGCCGGCCAAGCCTTCGGCCTCCTCGTCGGGGGCATGGGCACCGGCTATGTCTCCGTCCCCCAACCATACGCCGACCACGCCCGTGAACTCCTCCAACAAATCGAAGAAGAATTCGCCAATGACGCCGAAGCCGCCTACCTCGAATGGGAAGAAGAATAATCTCCGATTATTAACATTTCCCCAAAACATGACATTCGCCCCCCTAAACCTATGACAAAAAAATCTACTCCCCACAGATTTATGTTATAATATAGTTTGCTACAAAGTTCACAAACGGGCGCTGGCCACAACATATCATACCCATTAAACACACATGCCAAGCCCCCTACATCGTTACTTTTGGCTTAAAAATCACACTGTAATCAATATCAACGACTCGCTAACCTTTTTGCTATTCTTGTATTAAACGACCTGTTTATCGTTAAAGGAGTAAACTCATGGCTGATGTTTCTTGGACAAATACAAATCCTAAGGCTGATATCCTCGCCCAACCCCAAACCAATCGGCTTAAATTCGCCATCGCTGGAATTTTCCTCTTTGTGGCCATCGGCGCCCTCCTCGTCAACGCCCTACAAGGCACCACCCAACTTTTTACCACTGTTGGTGAATATTACGCCGCCCCAGAGAAAGCTGTCGGCCGTGATATGCGCATCTCCGGCTATGTCTTAGGCGACTCCATTAGCTACACCCAAATCGACGCCACCTCTTCTCGCCTCGAATTCGATATCGTCGATGATGTCAATTATCCCGACCAACGCATCCGTATCATCGCCCTCAATGAACCCAAACCAGACCTCCTCCAACACCAAGCCCAAGCCATCGTTGAAGGTCGCATGGAAGACGGACAATTTTTCGCCAATGAAGGCGGCCTCTTCCTCAAATGCCCCACCCGCTACGAAGAACTTTCTACTGAAACCGGTGGCACCCACCCTGATGGCGCCACCAAAGGCGCCTACGACGCCGAAACCCACCAATATACCGAGGTGACCGACTAATGCTTGCCGATCTTGGCTACGCCGCTCTTGTAATCTCCTTTGTGACCGCTATTTATGCCGTCGTCACTTCAACTTACTTACTATTAGGGCAACCATCACCCAAAGCCCGCCAAATGTGGGCCAATAGCTTACGCAACTCCACTCGGATCATCTTCCCCCTCGTCTTCCTCTCCTGTGCCATCATCGTCGTCTCCCTCCTCCGCAGTGACTTCTCGCTTGACTACGTCTGGCGCGTTAGCAGTATCGAAATGCCCACCTATCTTAAAATCACCGCTTTATGGGGCGGCCAAGCTGGCTCTCTCCTCTTTTGGAACCTCCTTCTCGCCGCCTTTATCGCCGCCGCCATGAGCCGTGATTGGCGTGACCGCCCTGAATTAATGCCTTATGTCGCCGGCACCCTCGCCATCACCCAACTCTTTTTCCTCTACATCTCCCTCGGCGTCGAAAACCCCTTCGCCCGCCTCGACCCCGTCCCCCTCGATGGCAACGGCCTCAACCCCCTCCTCCGCCACCCCGGCATGATTATCCACCCCCCCATGCTCTATCTCGGCTTCACCGGTCTCGTCATTCCCTTCTCTTTCGCTCTCGCCGTCCTCCTCTCCGGCCAAATCGACGATAGCTGGCTCCGCCTCACCCGCCGCTGGACCCTTGTCGGCTGGCTCTTCCTCACTGTCGGCCTCATCCTCGGCGGCCGCTGGGCCTACGATGTCCTTGGCTGGGGTGGTTACTGGGCCTGGGACCCTGTCGAAAACGCCTCCTTCATGCCTTGGCTAGCCGCTACCGCCTTCCTCCACTCCGTTATCATTCAAGAAAAACGAGGCATGTTCCGCCAATGGAATATGTTCCTCATCATCCTCACCTACCTGCTCATGATTTACGGCACCTTTATCGTTCGTAGTGGTGTCATCTCCTCCGTCCACGCCTTCGCCCAATCTGGTATCGGCCCCCGCTTCTTTATCTTCCTCACCCTGATGAGCATTATCTCTTTTGGCGCTCTCTTCTATCGCTGGAACGATCTCGCCTCGGCCAACCAACTCAACTCCTTCTTCTCCCGCGAAGCCGCCTTCCTCACCAATAACTTCGTCATCCTCGGTATCCTCTTCGTCACCTTCTTCGGCACCAACTACCCCATCATCTCTGAACTCATCACCGGTGAACAAGCCACCGTCGCCCAACCTTTCTATGAACGTGCCACCGGCCCTCTCTTCGCCATTCTCATCTTCCTCATGGGTATCGCCCCTCTCACCATGTACTATAAAACCAGTATCCAACGCCTCGGCCGCGCCATCGCTTGGCCCCTCCTCAGCGCCACCATCATCACCATCGTCCTCTTCGGCGCCGGTATGCGCCAATGGGCCGCCCTCATCGGCGTCTGGGTCACCACCTTCTCTCTCATCATTACCCTCGCTGAATTTTGGGTCGCCTCCCGCGCCCGTATGCGCACCAAAGGTGAATCCTTCTTCACCGCTCTCAATACCACCATCAGCCGTAACCGCCGTCGCTACGGTGGCTACGCCATCCATCTCGGTGTCCTCCTCATCGCTTTCGGTGTCATCGGCTCCCGTATCTACCAAGAAACGACCCAAATCCGCCTCTTCGAAGGCGAAAGCACCAGCCTCGGCCGCTACGAAATGACCTTCAAGGGTGTCGAACGATACGCCGGCCCCGATGACCTCCTCATCACCGAAGCCACTGTCGATGTCTTCGACCGTGGCGAACTCGTCAAAACGATCTACCCCCGTACCGAACTCTACACCCGCACCGGCCAACCCATGACCATCCCCGACCTCCGTACCACCATCAGCGAAGATTTCTATGTCCTCATGGTCTACTGGGAAGAAACCACTGCGAACGCTGCCACTTTCCGTATCTACCTCAACCCGCTCATTAACTGGGTCTGGTTTGGCAGCATTCTGATGACTATCGGCACCTTCATCGCCGGCTGGCCCGACCCCCGTGAATCTCGTGTCGTCGCCGCCACCGCCACCCGCCGTCGTGTCACCGTTACCGCTTAATGAGGAAATTCTGTATGCTTCGTCGTTTAATCATTCTATTTACCTTCTGCTTGGCCCTCATCCCTCTCACCAGCTACGCCCAATCAGAACCAATCACCGATAATGAGGTCAATGAGGTCGCCAAAGACCTCTTCTGCCCCACCTGCGAAAACACCCCGCTCGACGTCTGCCCCACCGAAACCTGTAACGATTGGCGCCAAGAAATTCGCCGCCGCCTCGGCCAAGGCCAAGACAAAGACGAGATAACCGCTTACTTCGCCGCCACTTATGGCAACCACGTCCTCAACTCCCCCCCCCGCGAAGGCTTTGACCTCATCATCTGGATCCTCCCTTGGGCCACCATCCTCGTCGCCGCCTTCATCTTCGCTTTCTACCTCCGCAAAATCCAAGCTCCCACCCCCGCCACATCCACCCCCACTCCCACCAAACCTACCGTTAATACCGATGACCCCGACATGAACCAATACCTAGCCTCTATCGAACAAGAACTTGAGGAAAGAGATACAAAATGAACAGTTCTACCTCCTTTTCCGATACCAATAACCTAACTGATACCCCCCAAGCCACCGCCACCTCCCAAGCCAGCCTCATCTGGCGCGGCCTCATCGGCCTCGCCATGCTCACCGTCCTCCTCCTCCTCGCTTGGGGTGTCTATAACAACGAATTCGTCAGTCGCCCCATCGCTGGTGCCGAAGCCCCAGACTTTGAACTCGTCTACTTCGACGGTTACGGCTGGCAAGATATGTCCGCCAATAACCTCAGCGACTTCGAAGGCAAGGTCGTCGTCCTTAATTTCTGGGCCTCTTGGTGTGTCGAATGCCTCTACGAAGCCGAACTGCTCGAAAACACTTGGCGCCAATACCACCAAGCTGGCGATGATGTCATCTTCCTCGGCGTCGCCTACGTCGACATCGAAAAAGATTCCCGCGAATACCTGCAACAGTTCGACATCACCTACCCCAACGGCCTCGACCTTCGCGGCCAAATCTCCCACGCCTATCGCATCACCGGCGTCCCCGAAACCTTCTACATTGATAAAACTGGCGAAATCGCCCATATCACCATCGGCCCCGTTGGTGAACGAGAACTAACCAGCACCATTGAGCGCTTACTCGCCCAATAACCTAAACATTAGAGCTATTTTATGACTATCGGATCTATTCTCCTCGGCCTCGCCCTGCTCATTCTTGTTGTCCTCTACCTCGGCTACCCCTTCCTCATCCCCGCTGATATGCCCCCCCCCATCAACCCCTCCCGCCGTGCCGAGCTACTGGCCCGCAAAGAAAGTTTGCTCGCCACCATTCAAAACCTCGACTTCGACCACGAAACCGGCAAAATCGCCGAAGACGCCTACCAACAACAACGAACCCAAAACCTTATCCTCGCTGCCCGCACAGAAAAAGAACTCGCCGCCCTCGGCCAACGCCCCCCGAAAATCGATAAAGCCATCGAACGGGAAATTGCCAAACTACGTGGCGCCACCGCCCCACCAACCATCCCCACACCCTCCACACCACCTCCAACCCCCACACCCCCCACACCACCTATCCCCACGCCAACCGTCACACCTCCTCCAACCCCCACACCGCCTACCCCTTCCCCAGCTACCTCAGGCCCTTTCTGTACTCAATGTGGCCGCCAAGCCACTTCTGACGATAAATTCTGTGCCCAATGTGGCTCCCCTTTAGCTAAAGTAAACGCATGACATCATTCAATAATAAATACCTATTCATCATCTTAGCCCTTTGTCTACTCCCCTTCGCCTTTATCACCCCCACCCACGCCGCCCCCCAACAACAACCAACCACACCCCCCTCGGCCGCTACCGGCTACACCACCTTCACCGAACGCTGTGCCAACTGCCACGGCCCCTTCGGTGCCGGTGATGGTACCCTCTCCGCCAATCTCCCCGCTCCCCCCGCCGCCTTTAACGCCCCCGATTACATCGATAACGCCCGCCCCCAAGATCTCTTCGCTACCATCACCAATGGCCGTATCGAAAACGGGATGCCCCCCTTCGGCCCCGCTTCCAGTAACCCGCTCACTGAAGAACAACGCTGGCAGCTTGTCGCCACCATCTTCAGTCTCGGCACCTCGCCCACCACCCTCGATACCGGCGCCACCCTCTACCAAAATAGCTGCGCCTCTTGTCATGGTGCCGATGGCGCCACCCTCGACACCGCCAACTTAACCAACACCGCCTACTGGTCCAGCCGCACCAATCAAGAGGTCGCCCAAGCCCTCCCCACCCCCGCCGAACATGAGTTTACCCTCAATGAAGCCGATACCATCGCTGTCGTCGCTTACGCTCGTAGCTTCAACTACACTTACTTTGATGTCGACGCCCTCAACAAACCAATCGAAAATGCCACCATCACCGGCCTCGTCACCAATGAAACATCGGGCCAATTAATCCCCGATGCCACCGTCCTCCTCCGTGGTTTCGATGGCTTCGATTTAGCCGATACCTATACCACCACGGTTGCCGCCAACGGCCGTTACACCTTCACCATCAACGCCAACCCCAACTACACCTACATCGCCCAAGCCACCGTCAATAACCTCCCCTTCAATAGCCAATTCGGCCGCGTCCCGGCCGAGGCCCCCCTCCTCAATCTCGACATCAGCGCCTTCGATACCATCCGTGACGCCAGCGTCATCCGCGCCGACCGCCTCCAAATCGTCGTCGAATTCTTCGACGGTGTTATCCTCGTCAGCGAAGTCTACCAATTTAGCAATGATAGCGACCGTCTCTTCATCGGCAATAGCAACGTCCCCGTCGGTGTCACCATCGACATCCCCACCAACGCCTCCGAACCTGTCTTCCAACGCAGTTTTACCTCCTTTGACCAATTTTTCCCCGCCAACGACCTCTTCAATAACGGCACCCAATGGACCGACCCCAACCCTCTCTACCCCGGCGAACGTCGCCAACTCCTCCTCGTCCGTTACGAACTCCCCTACGACGGCCAACAAACAGTTCAACATCAACTGCTCTACAATGTCGATAACGCTGACCTCATCATCATGGACAACGCCGTCGACATGACCACCTCCTCTTGGGGCCAATCCATAACCCAAGAAGTCGAAGGATCCGTCGCCACCATGTACCAACAAGCCAGCCTCTCCGCCAACACCACCGTTGAGTTCGCCATCAGCGGCGAACCCAATGAAATCCGTGTCCCCTCCCAATCTGGCACCACCTCCACTGGCAGTACCGCCCTCATCCGTGATAACAACACCGAACTCGCTATCGGCAGCATTAGCCTCTTTATCACCATCGTGCTAGCCGCCTTCCTCATCAACTACTGGCGCAATCTACCCCAACATGACCCCCGCCAAGATATCCTTCACGCCATCGCTGAACTTGACGATAGTTTCGAAGCAGGTACTATTAATAGTAGCGATTATCGCTATCAACGTGAACAACTTAAAGAACAACTAATCGCCATCTGGAAACAATAAACCCTGACCCCACACGAGAAAAACACAAACTTATGACCAATAACGACCTTTATTTCCAACCACCTGACGAAAATCTGCCTGTCGTCACCCTCGATGACTTAACGGAAAACATGAAAACAGCCGCCGCTAACGCGAAATGGCCCAGTTTAACCAAAGTCCAAGCCCAAACAATACCTTACTTCTTTGCCAACAAAGATATTATGGTTCAATCCCAAACCGGTAGCGGCAAAACCGGGGCTTTTCTCCTCCCTCTCCTCGAAAAAATCAACCCCCTTCTCAATGAATGCCAAGCCCTCATCCTCGCCCCCACCCGCGAACTAGCCAACCAAGTCGCCCAAGAAGCCGAAACATTAGTCGCTAAAAGTGCTGTCCGCACGCTTGCCGTCTATGGTGGCACCAAATACCGCCCGCAAGTGAAAGCATTGAAAGCGGGCGCTCATATCGTCGTCGGCACCCCCGGCCGCGTCCTCGACCATCTCCTCCGCAAAAACCTCCGTCTCGACCATATTCACACCCTTCTCTTCGATGAAGCCGACCGCCTCCTCTCCATGGGTTTCTTCGATGACATGGTCGAAGTCCGTAGTTATCTCCCCGATGCCCCACGGCACACCGGCATGTTCTCCGCCACCTTCCCCCCCAACGTCATTCGCCTCGCCACCTACTTCCTCAACAAACCGCACCTCCTCAGCCTCAGTACCGATAACGTCCACGTCCTCACCACCAACCACGCCTACTACCAAGTCCCTCCCATGGACAAAGACCGTGGTCTCGTTCGTCTTATCGAACAAGAAAATCCCGACGCCGCCATCATCTTCTGCAACACCCGCACCCGCGTCGATTACATCGCTACCGTCTTACGCCGTTTTGGCTATGATGCTGAACCCATTAGCTCTGACCTTTCCCAAAACGACCGCGAGCGTGTCATGGGCCGTCTTCGCGCTGGCGAATTACGCTTCCTCGTCGCCACCGATGTCGCCGCTCGCGGCATCGACATCCCCGAACTATCCCACGTCTTCCAATACGATATCCCCGATGACCATGAAATTTACATCCACCGCGCTGGCCGCACCGGCCGCGCCGGTGCCAGCGGTGAAGCCATCTGCCTCGTCGATTTCAAAGAACTCATGCGCCTCCAAAAGATCGCCCGCCAATACGACATCAAGCTCGAAGAACGCCCCATGCCTACCGATGAGGATACAGCCAAACTCGTCAGCCAACGCCTCACCGCTATCCTCGAAACGAAAATGCGCACCCGCGATAAACTCCGTATCGAACGAATGCAACGTTTCATCCCCCTCGTCACTGAACTCGCCCAAGATGAGGACGGTCAACAACTCCTCGCCATGCTTCTCGATGATTATTATCAAGATAGCCTACATAACCCACCCACCCTCAAAAAATCAGAACCTAAAAAAGATGACTCCAAAAGTAGGCGGAGACGGCGACGTTAATCCTCATCAGCCTCTATGTTCAATCTTAATAACAGCTATACTCTTATCAAAACTATCCCCCTGCTTTGCTGGTTATTCCTCACCGCCTGCACCTCCCCCGCTACCACCCCATCACCATCTCCGTCCCCTACCTCAATCGCCGCCCTCCCCAATACGCCTACCCCACTTCCCACATTAACCCACACCCCACTCCCAGTTAATGTCCCCGCCACCCCTACACCATTAACCACCGCCACCCCTCGGCCCATCACCCCCACCCCCATCAACACCCCCACCCCAATACCCTCGCCCACCAACACCCTCCCCACCAACACCCCCACCCCCGAACC
>DATHYN010000118.1:0-5581 GCA_035459145.1 Anaerolineae bacterium
CGGAAGGGGGAAGCGGCGGGGGTGGAGGGGATTTTGGTGGTGCGTGAGTGGGTGGGGGTTGGGGAGGGGGAGGATTTGTAGAAAGTGGAGGGGCTTGTATAATCGTTTTATCTTGTCTACGGTTTTGGGGTGTTAAAGGTGGTGTGGTTGATGACGAAGTTTAAACAGTTGAGTTGGTCTGTTTTTGAGCATTATATGGGGACGGTGTTGGGGGAGAAGGCGGTGGCGGATTTTCGGGAGAATTATCCGAATGCTTTTTTGCTTGATATTGAGGGGGAGGGGGTGGTGGCGCAGGCGCAACGGAGTTGGGAGGAGGGGTATGAGGATAGGGGGTTGGTGAATGCGGTGCGGCAGGTGGATTTGGCGGATTTGCCGGCGATGCGGGGGGCGTTGATTGCGTTTTATGAGCGGCCGAGTCGGCCGTTTGTGCCGGAGTTGTTAACGGCGTTTGAAGCGGCGGTGGGGGTTCATTATGAAGGGCAGAGGGAGCGGTTGCGGCGGGGGGCGGCCGATTTTTTGGAGCGGTTGCGGGAGGTGTTACTGGCGGTGCCAGCGGTGCGGGAGCAGTTAACGGCGTTGGCGGTGTTGCGCGGGGAGCAGCAGCGGGAGCGGCAGATTGCGTTGTTGACGATTATTGGAGAGCAATTAGAGGGGAAGCGTGATTGGCCGAGGGTGGATAGTTTGTTGCCGGCGGGGGAGGCGGGGGAGCGGGCGTTTTATGAGTTGGTCGATTTGTTGCAGTATCATGGGCAGCGGCGGCAAGGGAAACGGGTCGATTTTCCGGTGGGGGCGGGTAGTCGTCAGGGGCTGGCTGGCTCCCATATGGCGTATCAACGGTATGGGGATATTGGTTTTATCGTTCGTTATTATTTATCACCGCTGGGACGGCGGGAGCGGCAAGAGGTGGAGAATTTGGTGGAGGGTATGTTGACTAAGGGGGAGGGGATTACGATTAAACAGTTATGTTTGATTACGCCGCATGAGTTGTCGATGAGCGCGGTTGGTCAGCAGATGAGTGATTATGATTGGTTTAGGGGGTTGCAGGCGAAATTTAAGCCGCAAATGGAGCTGATTCATTGGGGGCATTGGCAGTTGTTGCGGTTGTTTAAGGAGACGCCGGCGTTGGGGTTGTATTATTATCCGGAATTGATAGCGGGGGGTGTTGAACGGCGGCAAACGATTCAAGATACGAAACGACGTTATATTGATAATTTATTGGTTAAGGATAAGATTCAGTTTGTGGGGATGTCGATTTATAAGGAGGAGGCGGCGCGGGGGATTCCGATGGACCAGATTTATATTCCGTTGGCGACGGTGCCAACGGCGACGGGGCATGATGAGGGTGGGGTGACGCGCACGAATCCGTTGACCTTTTTGCGGCGTGGTGGGCGGCATGTGATTTTAGGGGATCCGGGGTCGGGGAAATCGACGTTGTTGCGCTTTTTGTCGTTGGTGGGGCAGTCGGAGAAGTTGCAGGTGAAGTATGGGGGGGAACGGGATGAGGAGCGGTTGCCGATATTGGTGGTATTGCGGCGGTATGGGCAAGCGTTGAGCAAAGATAGAGCGTTATCGTTGTTAGATTATATTCAAGCGAGTTGGCAAGCTGATTTTAATTTGGAGCGGGTCGATTTAGATTTTCTGGAATATTTTTTAGAGACGGGGCAGGCGATTTTGTTATTTGATGGGTTGGATGAGTTAGGTCAAGCTGATTTAAAAGAGCAGGTGTGTCAAAGTATTCAATCATTGACGATTACATATCCGGGGAATACGGTGATTGTGAGTTCGCGGATTGTGGGGTATACGTATCCATTGCGGTTAGATGAGACGATGTTTGCCCATCATCGGGTGGCGAAATTGGATTTGGCGGGGATGCGGCAATTTGTAGAAGATTGGTATGGGGCGCGATTGGATGTGGCGCGAGAGCGGCGGGAGCATGTGGCTGATTTGATGCGTTTGTTAGAAGAGGAGCGCCATGGGGCGATTCGGAATTTGGCCGAGAATCCGTTGTTGTTAACGATTATTGCGTTGGTGCATCGGATTGATGCGGTGTTGCCTGATGAGCGGGTGGTGTTGTATCAGAAATGTGTGGAGACGTTGTTGAATACGTGGCATGCGTGGCGTTCGCGGCAGGAGATGCCCAAGCGGTGGCGGAATAAACGGGAGCGGCTTAATCAGAGACGGATGGAAGCGATCGCTTATTGGATGCATTGTCAGATCAGTGGGGATGATGAGCAGAAGATGGTGGTGGGTTATGATGAGTTACATACGTTTTTGAGTCAGCATATTGCGGAGGAAACGGGACACCGGTTTGAGGATGATGATCCTGAGGATGTGGCGCATCAGTTTTTAGATTTTGTACGGGAGAAGGCGGGCTTATTGATTGAGGTGGGGGCGGGGCAATATAGTTTTGTCCATTTGAGTTTTCAAGAGTATTTGGCGGCGGCGTATTTGCATACGTATGGGGAGTTAGGCGGGGTGGAAGCGGTGTGGGGGATGATTAATGAGCGTTGGTATGAGCCGGTATGGTTAGAGGTTATGCGTCTGTTGGTGGCGCAGTATAAAAGTGGGAGTGGGCAAGCTGTTTTAGTGAAGAAGTTGTTGGCGGCGGAAGGGGCGGAGGGGGCTGTTTTTCAGCAGGGGATGTTATTAGGCGGATTGTTGTTAGATGGGATTGATGCGGCTGATGAGTTAGCGGAAGAGATTATGCGGTTGTTGATTGAGGTTTATCAACGGGTGGAGGCATTGGATCAGGTGCAGCAGATTGTGAATCAGTTCGATCTCTGTTTGCGGCGGGATGGGCGGTATCAAGCTATTTTTGAGGCGATAGAGGGTGAGGTGGCAAGGGAGGATGATGGGCAAGAGAAGTATTTGTTTATGTTGTTGCGGTTATCTTTGCCGACGGTGCAAGGGGAGATGGCTGCGCCGGTGGAAATGGTTCTGCAGTATTTGCAGGCTGGGTTTTCAAAGGAAGGGTTTATTGAGCGGCAAGAGAAGTTTGGGCATGCGCTTGATGCGGTTTCGTTTGAGTTTAGTGTGGGTAATGTGTGGCGGGTTATACAGGGGGTGGCCGAGGGGGATGGGGGAGGGGAGGCGCAACGTTTATACAATGGGTTATTGGGACGATTAGGGGGGATGGTTTCATTATATAGTCCTTTGTCCCATTTTTTGAGTTACCAATTGTTTGGCTTAATAGAAGGGTTATTTATTCAAGATGATGAGCAAAAACTAAAAATAGCTGTTTGGTTGACTCTGGCACTGGATCGGGCACTGGATCGGGCACTGAATCGGGATTGGGATTGGGCTCTGGCTCTGGCTCTGGATCGGGTTCATGATCGGGCTCTGGATCTGGCTCTGGCTCGGGCTCGGGTTCTGGATCTGGATCTGGCTCTGGATCGGGCTCGAGCTCTGGAGCGGGATTTGGCTCAGGCTCTGGATTTGGCTCGGGTTCGGGATTGGGCTTTGGATCTGGCTCGGGATTGGGCTCAGGCTCTGGCTCTGGCTCTGGATCTGGAGCGGACTCTGGAATTAGGTTTAGGTTCTCTGCAAAATAAGCGAACTATTAGCGTTGATGATTTGCGATCACATTTAAGTGAGCAGACGCATGTGGTGTCTCATTGGATTGATATTATATTGGCAGATGAAGATTTGTTGCAAGCAACGTTAGATGTTTTGAGTGCGGGGTGGGATTTGGCACCACGGGCGCAGTGGCAAGAGGTGCTGCGGGTTAGCTTTTTGCCGTATGTGCCGGAGCGGTTGGTTATGTTTAAGCCGGAGGTGTGGCAGAGGACGTTAACGGCGTGGGAGACGGGGGTGGTGGGGGAGCGGGAGATTTATGAGGCGGGGTGGCAGTTGTTGTTGGATGCGAGTTTGTATGTGTTGGGGTTTTATGAGGTGGTGGGGGAGGGGCCGTATTTTGAGGCGTTGGCGGCGGTGACGCGGGGGGAGGAGGCGGCGGTGGTGCAGATTGCGCATTGTATTCGGGATGTGGCCTATGGGCGGGAGGAGCGGGTGGCGGATTTGCGGAGGATGTTGGCGAGTGATGATCCGGCGTTTCGGGAGGTGTTTGTGCGGTGTTATTGGTTGGAGGGGTGAGGGGAACCGCGAATGGGGGAATGGGCGAATGAGTTTAAGTGGTGTGGTGGTGATGGGGAGTGGGGATGGCGCGGGGGTTTCTCCGCTACGTTTTGGCATTTGATGAGGGAGGGGGGTGGGGTAGGGGCCAAAACTTCGGTCGAAACGGGTTTGGGGTGGGGGGGATGGAGAGAGGGGCTGTGGTTGGAGGGGGAGGGAGGGCGTGGATTCCGGCGTAAGCTGATGGTGTCCGTTTTTGCTAAGAGGGATAGGATTTGCGGAGAACGGAGATGTAATGAAGGTGGCGTTAGGCGTGGTTCCCGGCCGGTGCCGATGGTGTCCGTTTTTGTTGGGCAGGTAGGATTTGCGGAGAACGAAGCCGTAATGAAGGTGATTTTAGGCGTGGATCCCCGCTTTCGCGAGGATGACAGCCCTGAAGGGGCTGTAAATGGTTGTTGACAGAAGAAAAAGGGATAGTATCGGCGCAGGGATGACAGCCCTGAAGGGGCTGTAAATGGTGGTTGACAGAAGAAAAACGGATAGTAGCGGCGCAGGGATGACAGCCCTGAAGGGGGTGTAGATGGGGTGGTTGACATAAGAAAAGCGGATAGCAGTTGTGCAGGAATGACAGTGTTGAGCGGGGTGTAGGTGTGGGTGGGTGGGGTGAGAAGAGGGGGTAGTGTCTCACTTGGGTTGGATCATGAATTAAGCTGGTGGGGGTGGTGGTTGATGTGGTGGTGGGGGTGGCTTCTCGATTTTATTGTTGACGAGAGTGGTAAGGTTTGCGTTCTAAATCGAATGGCTATTTACCGATGGCCGCGGGGGGGATAGCCCATTGTTCACATGTTTGATGATAGGGTGTGTGCGGTAAATGTTCTTGCCATTCCTGCCAAGACAGGTTTCGGGTAGCTAGTTCACAATTGATTTGAGAAAGAAGGGGTAAAGAAGGGTATGGCCAGATGATGATGCTGTTGTCGCTTGAGAAAAGATCTCCTGAGGCGGAGGCGAGTTGAGAGCCATCGGGCGACCATGAGACGCTGTTGACAGGGGCCGAGTGGCCGGAGAGGGTGAGGGCGGGCTTGCCAGTGGTGGCGTCCCAGATGATGACGCTGTTGTCGCTTGAGGCGGAGGCGATTTGAGAGCCATCGGGGGACCATGAGACGCTGTTGACAGGGGCCGAGTGGCCGTTGAGGGTGAGGTTGGGCTTGCCGGAGTCGGCGTCCCAGATGATGACGCTGTTGTCTCTTGAGGCGGAGGCGAGTTGAGAGCCATCGGGCGACCATGAGACGCTGTTTACATAGTCCGAGTGGCCGGAGAGGGTGAGAGCGTGGACGCCGGAGTCGGCGTCCCAGATGATGACGCTGTTGTCACTTGAGGCGGAGGCGAGTTGGGTGCCATCGGGCGACCATGAGACGCTGTAAACAGAGTCCGAGTGGCCGGAGAGGGTGAGAGCGTGGACGCCGGAGTCGGCGTCCCAGATGATGACGCTGTTGTCACTTGAGGCGGAGGC
>DATHYN010000119.1:0-3446 GCA_035459145.1 Anaerolineae bacterium
GTTTTTGTTATTCCGACCCTGTTTAAACCACCGATAACACGAATTTCGTTTCATCGGCCTATTTTCTACCCCTTTTTTCTGCCCCTTCTTTCCCCTTTTAGCCGATTCCCTGTTTTCCCTCAGCAATTTTCGAATTGCTGCTTCGAGAGCGGTGTATTGGCCGTCGGTGGCGATGGGGATAGCTTGGATGGTGAGGGTGATGGTGGCGGTGTTATCGGCCGAGGGAATGGCGCTCAAATTGGGGTTGTTTATATTAAGCATACTCCCATCGGTGATACTGTATGTGTAAGTTATTATGCCCGACCAATTGAGGGGTGGTGTATATGTAAAGGTGCCATCAAGACGTAAATCTAAGGCACCTGTGGTCGGTAATGTGTAGCTATCAATAGTTAAAGGATCCCCTTCCACATCCGTATCGACACCATAGCCGGTGTTTTCGGTGATGACATTACCCGTGGCCAAATTGTTTTGTAGTATCGTGTAGGTACCATCGGTAGCCACAGGAATGTCATTGACGGGGGTGACAGTGAGGGTGATTGTAGCCAAATTACTGACTGAGTCATAAAATGGGACTTGGTTGAGCCAAACTTCTTTTTCAGCATTGGAATTGGCAATGATAATATCAAGATGGTTGTCATTATTGACATCGCTAAGAGCGATTGAATAGCTGTCGTTAGCCCCAAATATATCCAAGGCAGTTGGGCCAAAGTTACCCGTGCCATCATTGAGCCAAACTTCTTGGGGTTCCCCATTGGTATTAGCGACAACAGCATCAAGGTCATTATCACCATCAAGATCGCCTAGAGCGATTGCACGACTGCTACCAGCACCAAAGGTGTCAAAGGGGGCTGAGCCAAAGTTCCCCGTGCCATCATTTAACCAAACTTGTTGGGCTTGGCCGTTTTCACGGGCAACAACAGCATCAAGGATATTATCACCATTGACATCGCCTAAAACGACGTCCCAACTTTCACCAGACCCAAAAATATCCAGAGCGCTGGTACCAAAATTCCCAGTACCATCATTTAACCAAACTGTTTGAGTGCCATCATAATTGGCAATAACCGCGTCAAGGTCATTATCGCCATCAAGATCACCTAGGGCTAGCGAACTACTACTGTTGACACCAAAAGTATGATAAGGGGCTGAGCCAAAATTCCCCGTGCCATCATTGAGCCAAACTTCTTGGGCTTGGTTTGTTCGATTAGCAATAACGACATCAAGGTCATTATCGCCATCAAGATCGCCTAAGACGATTTCTGTGCTATTGCCAGCACCAAAAGTATCAAAGGGGGCTGAGCCAAAGTTACCCGTGCCATCATTTAACCAAACTGTTTGGGCCTGACCAAAGTTATTAGCGACAACAACATCAAGGTCATTATCACCATCAAGATCGCCTAAGTCGATTGAATAGCTGTAGCCACTGCCAAAAGTGTCAAAGGGAGCTGAGCCAAAATTTCCAGTACCATCATTTAACCATACTTGTTCGGCTTGGCCACTGTCATTAGCAACAACAAGGTCGAGGTCATTGTCACCATCAAGATCGCCTAATTTGACGGTAGTATTACTACTAATACCAAAAGCATGATAGGGGGTTTGGCCAAAGTCTCTTTGGCCATCATTGGTTAAAATCCCATCAGTGAGTGTGTAAGTATAATTGAGTACGCCAGACCAATTCATGGGTGGTGTGTAGGTAAAGGTGCCATCAGGACGTAAATCAAGTATGCCTACTGCCGGTAGGGTATGGTCATAAATAGCTATTGAATGACCATCTTCATCACTATCTATCCCATAACCAGTATCTTCAGTGATGATATTGCCTAGAATAGGGATATCTTCTGGCGTTGTGTAGTCACCATTGGTAGCGATAGGCAGGGCATTAACAGTGATAGTAATCATAGCTATATTACTAACTGAAGGAGCAAATGTAGCTTGGTTTAGCCAGACTTCTTGGGCTTGGTTAGCATTATTGCCGATAATCGCATCAAGGATATCGTCATTGTTGATATCGCCGAGGGCGATTGATGCGCTAAAGCCAGCGCCAAAGGTGTCGAAAGCGGTGATACCAAAATCCCCGGTGCCGTCATTTAGCCAAACTTCTTGGGCTTGATCGAGGTTGTTGGCGACAACGACATCAAGGTCATTATCATTATCGAGATCGCCGAGGGCAATTGAACTGCTATCGCCAGCGCCAAAGGTATCAAAGGGGGTGGCCCCAAAGGTTCCGGTGCCATCATTGAGCCAGACCTCCTGCGATGCCCCTAAATCATTGGCAACAACGATATCAAGGTCACTATCATTATCAACATCACCTAAAGCGACTGAGGTGCTGTCGCCAGCGCCAAAGGTGTCAAAGGGGGCGGCCCCAAATGCTCCGGTACCATCATTGAGCCAAACTTCTTGGGCTTCCCCACTGTCATTGGCGACAACAATATCGAGGAAATTATCATTGTCAAGATGGCCTAAAGCGATAGCTAAACTATTGCCAGCGCCAAAAGTATCAAAGGGGGCGGCCCCAAAGTTACCACTGCCATCATTGAGCCAGACCTCCTGCGATGCCCCGGAATCATTGGCAACAACGACATCAAGGTCATTATCATTATCGAGATCGCCGAGGGCAATTGAACTGCTATCGCCAGCGCCAAAAGTATCAAAGGGGGCGACCCCAAAGTTACCACTACCATCATTGAGCCAAACTTCTTGGGCTTCCCCACTGTCATTGGCGATAACGACATCGAGGAAATTGTCATTGTTAAGATGACCTAAAGCGATAGCTAAGCTATTGCCAGCGCCAAAGGAATCAAAGGGGCTGTTCCCAAAGTTACCACTGCCATCATTGAGCCAAACTTCTTGGGCATCGCCGAAATAATTAGCAGTAACGACATCCAAATCATTATCGTTGTCGATATCGCCCACAGCGATGGTACTATCTTCAGCACCAAAGGTATCAAACGCATTTGTACCAAAATCCCCGCTACCTATTATGATATAGAGCTGATCGCTGATGGTGTAGGTATGAGTCACAATACCCGACTAATCCGCAGGGGGCGTGTAAGTGAAGGCACCGGAAGGGCGCAAATCGAGGGTACCGGTTAGTGGTAATGTATAGGTGTAAATAGATAGAGGATCGCCGTCTAGATCATAATCAAGGCCATAGCCGGTGTCTTCAGTGATGACATTGCCGCTGAGGGTGGTGTTTTTTAGGGTGCCGTAGTTACCATCGGTGGCCGTGGGGAGGGTGTTGACAAAATTGACAGAACTCTTGTTTTTAGTGATGATATTTTTATGCTCTCTAGCGATAACTTCTGAGAAGGTAACCCATAAAATCAAATTTAGGAGGATAATGCTTATTAAAACCCATAGCTTACGATGTGAGAACATAATATACCTTCTTTAATTGCTTAGAGAATAATTATTTTGAGTTATTATATTTAAACGGCTTAACA
>DATHYN010000120.1:0-71868 GCA_035459145.1 Anaerolineae bacterium
GCCCACAGCGGATAGAGACCGACCTGTCTCACGACGGTCTGAACCCAGCTCACGTACCGCTTTAATGGGCGAACAGCCCAACCCTTGGGACCTGATCCAGCCCCAGGATGCGATGAGCCGACATCGAGGTGCCGAGCCTTGTCGTCGATGTGAACTCTTGGACAAGACTAGCCTGTTATCCCCGGGGTAGCTTTTATCCGGTAAGCTACGGCCTTTCCACTCAGCGCCGTAGGATCACTAAGCCCGACTTTCGTCTCTGCTCGACATGTATGTCTTGCAGTCAAGCTGGCTTTTGCCTTTACACTCTGCGATGGGTTTCCATTCCATCTGAGCCAACCTTTGGGCGCCTCCGTTACTCTTTCGGAGGCGACCGCCCCAGTCAAACTGCCCATCAGTCACTGTCCCTCACTCTGTGAAAGTGCAGGTTAGGGCCTAAGCGTTGCAGGGCTGGTATTTCAACGGTGACTCCACGCAACCTGGCGGCCACGCTTCTCAGTCTCCCAGCTATCCTACACAAGCAACACCCAAACGCAATGACAGGCTACAGTAAAGCTCCACGGGGTCTTTTTGTCCTGCTGCGGGTAGTACGCATTTTTACGCACACTTCAATTTCGCCGGGTCCCCTGCTGAGACAGTGCTCCACTCGTTAAGCCTTTCGTGCGGGTCGGAACTTACCCGACAAGGAATTTCGCTACCTTAGGACCGTTATAGTTACGGCCGCCGTTCACCGGGGCTTCAGTTCAGTGCTTGCACACGTCTCCTTAACCTTCCGGCACTGGGCAGGCTTCAGCCCCTATACGTCGCCTTGCGGCTTCGCAGAGACCTGTGTTTTTGGTAAACAGTCGGCAGAGCCTTTTCACTGCGGCCCCCCTTTCAGGGGGCGTCCCTTCTCCCGAAGTTACGGGACATTTTTGCCTAATTCCTTAGCAGAGGTTCTCCCGTTCGCCTTAGTATTCTCAACCCGTCTACCTGTGTCGGTTTGCGGTACGGTTAATAGCATTTACAGATGCAGCTTTTCTTGGACCTCCCGCCAGCTACGCACAATCCACTCAGTGCTTCACCTTTGTTCAGCCGATACATCCAACACACTACCAGTTCAGGAATATTAACCTGATGTCCATCGATTACGCCTTCCGGCCTCACCTTAGGTCCGACTAACCCGACGCGGACTGACCTTCCGTCGGAAACCTTAGATTTTCGGCGAATATGGTTCTCACATATTTCTCGCTACTCATACCAGCATTCGCACTTCCATACGCTCCAATAGACCTTACAGTCTACCTTCTCCGCCTATGGAACGCTCCCTTACTATTCTTTCGAATCCCGCGCTTCGGTACTATGCTTGAGCCCCGTTACATTATCTGCGCAACTGCGTTTGACCAGTGAGCTGTTACGCACTCTTTAAAGGATGGCTGCTTCTAAGCCAACCTCCTGGCTGTCTCTACACAATCACATCATTTTCCACTTAGCATAGATTTTGGGACCTTAGCGGTGGGTCTGGGCTGTTTCCCTCTCGACGATGAAACTCATCTCACACCGTCCAACTGCCGCGCTAAATATGCTGGTATTCGGAGTTTGATTGGGTTCAGTAAGCTATACGCCCCTTAGCCCAGTCAGTGCTCTACCTCCAGCACTCATCACGCAACGCTAGCCCTAAAGCTATTTCAGGGAGAACAAGCTATCTCCGTGTTCGTTTGGCATTTCACCTCTAACCACAAGTCATCCCCTCATTTTGCAACATAAGTGGGTTCGGCCCTCCCGTGCGTGTTACCGCACTTTCAGCCTGCCCATGGTTAGCTCACACGGTTTCGTGTCCAATACATGCCACTCAACGCCCTTTTCAGACTCGCTTTCGCTCCGCCTTCGACTGTCTCTGTCTTAAGCTTGCCACATGCATTGACTCGCTGGCTCATTCTCCTAAAGGCACGCCGTCAGGGTACGAAACCCCTCCGACCGGTTGTAAGCACACGGTTTCAGGTTCTTTTCACTCCCCTCGCCGGGGTTCTTTTCACCTTTCCCTCACGGTACTTTTGCGCTATCGGTCGTCAAATGTATTTAGCCTTAGACAGTGGTCTGCCTATCTTCACACAGAATTAGCGTGCTCCGTGCTACTCGTAAACCCTCTTTAGCTCATGCATACAGGACTCTCACCTTCTTCGGTTGACCTTCCCAGATCATTCTGCTTCTGCTGTTTGTGAGGGGGGCTGATCGGCTTTCGCTCGCCACTACTCGCCGAATCTTCTCTTTTCCTCCGGGTACTTAGATGTTTCAGTTCCCCGGGTTCCCTTCTCTATAAATAGAGATGACGGGGTGTAACCCCCGACGGGTTTCCCCATTCAGATATCTACGACTCTTGCGGTTATACACACCTCATCGTAGCTTTTCGCAGTGTATCACGTCTTTCTTCGGCATTTGACGCCAAGGCATCCACCATGTGCCCTTTTTCGCTTCTTAAACCAGCGGGTGATACGGAGATGCTGACACTCTCGCTCTCGTTTTATCACGTTTATTTCTTTTATTTCTTCTCAGAAACCTTTGAAATTGAAGTCGTATCGCGTACTATCTCGATACTTCTTTTATTTTTCGCATTGGTATTTTGATTATTCATCTGTTAAGCTGCACGTCTATCTTGCGATAGACCTGAGCGGTTAATAAATACACCACCCATCGCTGAACACCAGCTTACGCTGATACACACCGATTGATCTTGTATTCTCTCACCTGGTAAACTGCACTTCCCCATAAAAAAAGCCCGACAATCTTGCCGAGCCTCATCTAACAAACGCGCTCTGATTGCGATTAACTGCTATGCAATTCTGAGACCTTCTAACTCGTTCGCCAAATGAAACCTCTTACTTTTCTTCATGGTTTAGACATTCTAACTTATAAGAAGATTAGATGTCAATGACCGGTTTAAATCCGGTTTGTGGAGACAACAGGGCTCGAACCTGCAACCTACGCCGTGCAAGGGCGTCGCTCTCCCAATTGAGCTATGTCCCCATGAAATTGTTAAGTGTGGGTCGAGCAAGACTTGAACTTGCGACCTCGCGCTTATCAGGCGCGCGCTCTAACCAGCTGAGCTACCGACCCTGATGATAACATTGTAAAAACACGAAATCAATTCTCAATTCGAGTGTGCTTAACAGCAAAGTAGTAAGTCAGACAAATTAATGAGCTTTTCAGGTATCCGGGATCACGCTCTCCCAATCGCGATTGCTTCCATACTCGACTTCGTATCCTCTTTTGCTTGTGAGATAGTTGCCTATCTTCACATGCTCTTAGAAAGGAGGTGATCCAGCCGCAGCTTCCGCTACAGCTACCTTGTTACGACTTCGTCCCAGTCATCAATCCTGCCTTCGGCGGTAGCCCCCTTGCGGTTAGCTTCCCGACTTCAGGCGTAATCAACTCCCATGACGTGACGGGCGGTGTGTACAAGGCCCGGGAACGTATTCACCGTGCCGTGCTGATACACGGTTACTAGCAACTCCGACTTCATACAGGCGAGTTGCAGCCTGTAATCCGAACTGAGACGCGCTTTCGAGATTGGCTCCACCTCGCGGCTTAGCGACCCATTGTGCCGGCCATTGTAGCGTGTGTGTAGCCCTGGATATAAAGGCCATGCTGATTTGACATCATCCCCACCTTCCTCCCGATTGCCTCGGGCAGTCTCGCTAGACACTTGTAACTAACGATAGGGGTTGCGCTCGTTTGCGGACTTAACCGAACACCTCACGGCACGAGCTGACGACAACCATGCAGCACCTGTATAAGCTCCCCGAAGGGTCGTTCCCTTTTCAGTTCACTACCACTTATATGTCAAACCCAGGTAAGGTTCTTCGCGTATCCTCGAATTAAACCACACGCTCCGCTGCTTGTGCGGGCCCCCGTCAATTCCTTTGAGTTTTAGCCTTGCGGCCGTAGTCCCCAGGCGGTCAACTTACCGCGTTTGCTTCAGTACAGAAGGTTTTGACACCTCCTACACTTAGTTGACATCGTTTACGGCTAGGAATACCGGGGTTTCTAATCCCGTTCTCTCCCCTAGCTTTCGCGTCTCAGCGTCAGGTATGGCCCAGAAAGCCGCTTTCGCCACTGGTGTTCCTCCCGATATCTACGCATTTCACCACTACACCGGGAATTCCACTTTCCTCTACCATCCTCAAGTTCTTCAGTTTCCAACGACCTCTCCCAGTTGAGCCGGGAGCTTTCACGTCAGACTTAAAGAACCGCCTACACGCTCTTTACGCCCAGTAAATCCGGATAACGCTTGGTCCCTACGTTTTACCGCGGCTGCTGGCACGTAGTTAGCCGGACCTTATTCCTGGGATACCGTCCTTTCTCTTCTCCCAGAAAAGAAGTTTACAACCCGAAAGCCTTCATCCTTCACGCGGCGTTGCTGCATCAGGCTTGCGCCCATTGTGCAATATTCCTTGCTGCTGCTACCCGTAGGTATCTGGTCCGTGTATCAGTACCAGTGTGGGGGGTCACGCTCTCACGCCCCCTACCCGTCTTTGCCTTGGTAGGCCTTTACCCTACCAACTAGCTGATGGGACGCTGGCCCCTCTTAGAGCGGATTTCTCCCTTTCGTCAACTCTCTCTAACCGAGTTGACATATGCGGTATTAGCCATCGTTTCCAATGGTTGTCCCCCTCTCTAAGGCAGGTCACCAACGTGTTACTCACCCGTTCGCCACTTTCACCTCAGACGAATCCAAGGTTCTCGTTCGACTTGCATGCATTAGGCACGCCGCTAGCGTTCATCCTGAGCCAGGATCAAACTCTCCGTATTTATATTCAAACTCTTTTTCAGAGTCTTTCATACAGAATTGATTGGAGCCCAAGTTTACTATTCTTACTTATAGGTTCTTATTACTTTTCATCTGTTAAGGTGCTCGCCAACGAGCGAAAAAAATAGCCCCCGATGTCCTCATCGCGGACTTTGTCTTTTTCACTTTTAATTGTGTTTCACTTATTCTTGTGACGACACTATATGTTGGCTACCGAATTACTATTCTACTACAAACAAAATTCGGTGTCAAGAGCAATTTCAAAATTTGCTAGAATTTGTTTCCTGAAATTTGATTACTCTTCACTTTGTTAACCGCTTTTTTGCAAAGCGGATAAAAATTATAACACATCGATTGCTATTGTCAACCCCCAAACTTGAAATCAATCAGATTAAATGTTATTTATGTGCCTATTTACCAATTATAAAGAAACAGTCTCGATCGAATACACGAAATAAAAAGGGGATAAATGAGTAGCTATACTATATAAAAAGCATAAAAAGGGTCTATATTTCGCATTCCCTCCCCTATTCCCTGCAATTAATTGTGAGCTACTCACAAATAATTGCTAATAAGCCAATTTCGCATCTCTTCCATTGTTTCACAAGCGGGATTAATTGGTTGCGTATCAATAAATTGTACCAGCAATGACAAGGCTAAAGCAAAGACATCACTTCGTGTAGAACCAAATAGTGCGTTTAATGTACCATGGGCTCGGCCTAACTCAATCCCTTGTTGCGGAGATAAACGAACAGAAGTCCAACTGGGTTCACAACCTTCATCTGATAAGGGCAAGTCCCATAATAGACGAAAAGATTCTAGATCGGTGATCCCTTCAGGAATTTCTCGATTCCGACCAGAAACAGCACGGCGCACTGATTCTAAACGAATTGTCAATAAGGTTACGGCTAAATCAGGCACATCAGCCCGGCTCATATCACCAGGCAATGATTTACCAAGGCGACTCATCTGTTTTTTGTCTTGTGGACAAAGAGCAACATAGACACTTTGGCGACTCACTGCATGCTTCGGACGGCCACGGCGTGGCTTATCCCGCATCAAAGCGGCCATTGTACTATCTTTTACAGAGCGATCTTTGGCGTTTTTGTCAGTTTTTTTATTACTCATTCGTTTAATTGCCGATAACTATGGTGCTCTTCCAAAAATTGATCCACAAAATCACTGGTCACCTGTGGCTTGTTTTGCACCAATAACTCTAAACATAAATGAAGGGCTAGAATACAAATGCGACGGGGATACCCACGCGTTGCCTTCCATATAGGAATAATAGCATCTTCATTAAATATGGGTGGCTGACGCATATCGCGCCCAGCCGCATGTAGACGATACTCAATCAAAGCTTTGGTATCATCAGGGGTCAAGGGATCTAATGACGAGCGTGTTGCCACCCGATCATTGAAATCAGGGACATTACGCAGGTTGATATCAAGCTCGGGGCGACCCAATAAGATTAATTGATACGCTTTGCCGCCACGGGGGTCACGGAAGTTAAGCAAACGCCGCAATTCAACAAATTGCTCTACTTCTAATTCATGGGCCTCATCAATAATAATAAGAGGCAAGATATTATCATCACTTTTTTCTACCAAAAAAGAGCGAAACTCGTTTAGCTGATCCTCGGTAGCGCGTCGTGTGCGTAAGCCAAACTCGGCCGCAATCCGACGCAATAATAATAACCCACTCCGTTTAGGTGGCTCATCAACCTTGGCACAAACAAAATCAGGCCGCCGTGCATAGCGACTGTGAAACCAAGAAGCCAACGTCGTCTTACCGGTCCCCACTTCGCCCACAACAATCGAAGCCCCCTGCCCCGCCTCTACCATATAGCTCACTTTGGATAAAGCACGTCGCGTCTCAGTTGATAAATACATAAAGCGTGGATCAGCTTCAATACTAAAAGGGGCGACAACAACACCCAAGCGATCCCAATCAGGACGACTAAATTGTTCTAATTCCAATTCTGGATAAATATCATTGCTCATAGTTCGCTCAACTTGTGGTGGTGAATAATGTTTGTTGCTTCTCTACTAATTACTTCTCTACCAATTATATGAAACCAACTGCTGTTATGCACATTTTCATCATTGTTTCTCAAATATAACACATAAATCCCGCTCGCAAAAATGTTCTATTTTGACCAAAATAGCCAAAAAAGGGCGTATGATCATCGATTTATGGTGATATTCTCTATAAAAGTCGCTCTTTTTTCAAATCTATAGCATATAGATTTGTTGACAGGGCAATCTAATTCTGATAGACTGTCTTGAAATTGGTAATAGTAGTGGTAATGATCAATATATAATTGATCATACCATTTAGGTGATCATTAAACAAGATCCATAAGAAAAAACCAACATTATCAATCGATGTGTACGGACTTACTTTTAATTCTGGCTATTCTATTTCAAGAATGAGTTGAGGGTAAGAGAATAGCAAAAGGCCAAGCGCTGTCACACTTGGCCTTCGCTAAAGAGTATCAAAAAAGCTACATCTCAAAGCAATTTGCGGCTAAACAATTGTATTGAGCCCCTTAGTTGGGGAGGGGGACTTTGTGTCCCTGTGTAGCTCATTGCGTGTGGTAAGAAGCATATCACAGCTTACCAGTATCTGTCAATGGTTAAGTTAAATTGATTTGCTTTTTGCCCATGGGTAAGCCATGGGAACAACAAAATCGACGGTTTCGACCGCCTTGCAGGCAGCGCAAGCGCGTTTATTACGCTTGCAAGCTGAAAGCGCGGCTCGTCGCCAACAACAGACAACTCAATCAGACCCCCTACCCGTTGAGCCCTCGGCCTCGGCCCCCGCTCCGTTGCAGGCGTTGCCCCCCCACCTTGGTTGGGAGAGCGACCGTGTTACCCACTGGTTACGTGCCCGTGAAGTTTCATCGGAACCAGCACAGGCTGAACGGCAACAACAGGTATTGGCGCAACCAGAACCGCAGGTGGTTACGACAGATATCCCCCCCGCTGCCCCCCCTACCCTAGCCAGTCATATACGACTCTATCCCTCTTTGGCCTTAGCTTGGCTACGACAAAATCAAGAATCCCTCGGCCGCATTTGGCTTCTAGGCCGGCTATTTGACCATCATGGCCGTGGTTGGCTCCCTCTCAAACAGTTCAAACAAAAGTTAACGGATAAGAAAAGCGCTTATCGGATTTGTGGAGGACGGCGCTGGCGACAGCTACTCCGTCAAGGAGAAGGGATTTTTTGGGTACGGAATAACGGCCGTTTATGGCTCCGCGCCCCCAGCAAAGTGGCCTTAGCTTGCCATGTGGAAAAGTTAACGGGGCAACCGATCGCTTTACCAACCGAAATTCTGTGGCAAAAGTTACAACTGGTGCGCGCCCACTTTTACGCTAGCTTCCACAGTAGCCGTGGCGCGAAAGGGACGGCGGGGCCGATTGCACGGGAAACATTAACGGAGTTAACTGGTCTGAGCGCACAAAGCCAGCGCGCGTATGAACAGTTAGTCGGCATCAAACGGGAAGAGAATATCGTCATCGGGCCCCCAGTTAATGAAGAGCGGGTGGAAGAGCTCGGTTGGGAGCATGGGCGGGCGATGTTTATCTGGCAAGATCATGAGGGAAAGTGGGGGCCAGCGGGGCAAGCGTATATTGCTTGGCAACTACCTAATTCATATAACGGACCACATCAAGGCACGAATCGTGGCCGTCAGAAACATATTAATCGGACACTTACAGACCTGTTTATGCAAGGGATAACGGGGAACGGTGAGATGTTGGTTAATACGTTACCTGAGGGTTCACGGTATCATTATCAAGCCAAAACGGCCGTTCGTCACCAACAACAAGCACCAGAACAACAACATTACTGGTGTAGCCGTCGTCAACAACGGCGACGCACCGTGTGGCACGCTCTTTAAAAACAGGTGGCACTTTTTTAGACCCGTTCTAGGGATAATAATAACTATTTCTATTGGTTATGTAGGTGTCAATCCACATTATCTGCTTTTCTAGCTAGCTCTTCATGAGCCAAACGTATACGCCGCTTTTCTCGTCGTCGGGCATAAACCTTGGTTAACTCAGCCCCAAAGAGAAAAATCTGGGCTGAATAATAGACCCAAACAAGCAAGACAACAACCGTACCAGCTGCCCCAAAAATTGAGCCCACGGCCACTGTGCTAAAATACCACAAGATGCCAAACTGCCCTAGACTAAACATCAGGGCCGTTGAAATACCCCCAAAAATAACATCATGCCAATATAATTTTACATCGGGAATCACTTTGTATAAGATGGCAAAGAGCAGGCTAAAAATTAGTAATGATAAGAACCATTCACCCACAATGGTCTCTTGTAACTGCCATAAGCCAAAATGGCGAATCAGTTCCCCAAATAGGTCTAAAATCGTATCGAGAATGACAAATAAGATAAGCAATAGACCTAAACTTAACACTAACAGAAAGGCGATAATGCGATTTTTGATGAAAACGATGATGCCTGTGGGCGGATCAGGCACACGCCAGATGTTATTGAGGGCATTTTGAAGGGCAGCGAAAACGGCCGTTGCCCCGACAAAAATCACAATACCCCCCACGACTGCTTTTTGCCAATCAGTTGTATTAAATTCAACCTGCTCGACCGCGTCAGTAATCATTTGCCCCACATCAGCGCCCAGAAGAAGTGTGATTTCATCAATAATAAACGTTTGCACTTGTTCTGTTTGTAGTAACAAACCGGCAACATGAACAACTATCAATAATAACGGGGCTAGAGCAATCAACGTGTAATAAGCGATTGCTGCCGCCCAGTTAGATGCGTTATCGGCCAACCATTCTTGAGTGGCTTCTTTAAATAAGGAGATAAATAAACGGCTAAACCACATTTCGCCTTTTCCTTTACTCACGATTACAATATAACTATTGATTTTATCGGTTTATAGATAAGAAGGAAAACAGCATATGATTCATACCATCGATTTGAACTTTCAGGGAGTCCCACAAGCGATAGCGGCTTATCTAGTTCAAGGAGAGCGTGGCTTAGCCTTAATTGAAACTGGCCCAGCCTCAACATTACCCCAGTTAACGGCCGGATTAGCCCAACATGGCTTAACACCGGCTGATATTAAAGATGTTTTGGTTACGCATATTCATTTTGACCATGCTGGCGCGGCGGGGTGGTGGGCACAACAAGGGGCAACCGTCTATGTACATGAAGTGGGTGCTCCCCATCTGATTGACCCTAGCCGATTGGTTCGTAGTGCGACACGTATTTATGGGGATGATATGGATCGGTTATGGGGGACATTATATCCGGCACCAGAAGATAAGGTGGTTGCTTTAAACGATGGTGATGTGGTGACGGTTGGTGATTTACAATTTGTGGCTCACGATACGCCTGGTCATGCATACCATCATTTTGTTTATCAGTTAGGGGATGTTGGTTTTACCGGTGATGCGGCGGGGATTTGTTTGCCGGGGTCAGAGCTGGTTGATTTACCAGCGCCACCACCTGAATTTAATTTAGAGGTTTGGCAAAACACGGTGGCTAAGATTGAGGGATTGGGGTTGAATACACTTTATTTGACCCATTTTGGGAAGCGGGATGATGTGCAGGGGCAGTTAAATGAGTTACGGGAGCGGTTAACGGCCGTTACCACCTTCATCCACAACCTTCAGCAACAAGGGCTGACGCGGGATGAGATTGTTGACGCCTTTTTAACTTGGTCGCGGGAGCGAGCGGAGGCGGCGGGCATGACGGCCGAGCAGTATGACCAGTATGAGACGGCCAATCCCTTGCCGATGTCGGTTGATGGTGTGTTGCGTTATTGGCGTAAACGGGATGAGCAAGCATCAAAATGATTCGGGGAGGGTGAGAATTACCCGGGTATATTGTTGGGGTATGCTTTCAATAGCTAGCGTGCCCCCCACAACAGCCATCATCGTGCTGTGTAGCGAAAGCCCTTGACCACTGCCACCATGCTTGATCGGTTCTTTCGGTTCTTGCCGGCTCGTGTGTGGGTGAATACCTTGGCCGTTGTCTTCGATGATAAGTTGTTGGGGGGTGCCGTGAATGGTGATGAGGAGCGGTTGCTTAGACGTTTCATCGCGGCCATGACGGGCCGCATTGCGTAACGCTTCACGGGCGGCGTAAAAGATCACTTCGGCCGTTAACGAAGGCAGTTCATGATAATGTGATTCGACATTAGCCGACAATTCCCAGTGGACACCATCAAAAGCGTGTTCAAGTTCATTAGAAACGATTTTACGCAAGGCACCGATTAAGCCTAAGCGATCGATTTGGGGCAAAGAGGTGGTGGGCATGGCGCGGAGCAAGTCAGAGATTTGATGGTGGGCGTCACTTAGTAGATCGATGGCGGGTGCCGCCTTATCAAGACCCGATAAAGCGAGCATAGCGGTATGAACCAAGGGCAAGATGTCATCATGCAGTGTACGGCGCGTGCGTTGGTCGGCGATTTGACTAGCGGCTAGCCGTTCCCGTTGCAAAAGCATGAGGCGGCGGGCCATTTCGGCACTGGCTTGGGTGTCGATAATACGTTCACCAGTAAGGCGAGCGATATCGATCTCTTCTTGCGTATAGACGGCCCCATCCCATTTATCACCTAAAAAGAAAAGCCCGATTAGCCCTCGTTCGCTCCATAAAGGAACAGCCCAATGAGCGCCATTGTATGTTTCGGGGGGGACAGAGATGATATTGGTTTCGGGGGTGCGAAATTGGGTGGCGATAGGACTTAGCGGGGGGAGCTGTTGGATAATGCCGTGGGGGTAGGATAATGGTTTTTCAACAAGCGGAGCGAGTGGGCCAACGGCGGTTAAATAGCCCAATTGAGCGCCTAAAACATCATGACAAAGGGCCCGAAAAGGGGTGACCAAATCCATTTCGGTGGGGGTGGCGGCGGGGACAAGTAGCTGTTCATAGACGCGCTGACTCATCAGAAACGGGCGCAGATTATCCATAAACCGTTCACGGTCAACGAAGGAGCGCCAACTAAAGAGGGCGTAGAGGATGGCGATGAGTAAAGCGGTGAGTAAGAGACTATAAATGGGTTGGACATCGCTGGTAAGGGTGCCCCCGATGAGGGTGCTATAGATAAAGGCGAAGATGATGGTGACATACCAGTGGCGGATGAGACCACGGCGGGGGAGGGTTTTGCCGGTGAACACTTCGTAGGCGACGATGGCACGGCCGAGGAGGAGGACGGCGACACCGATGAGGGTGGAGATGGTTAGATCGAAGATAGCGGCGACAAAAAATGCTTCAGGGGTGAGGTTGTAGACGGTTTCGGCGTTATCGGAGGGGGTGATGAGGATGAGGAGCATGAGGCCGAGGCCAACGAGGAGGCTAACGAGGAGGAGGAAGATGGAGGCGGCGGTGAGCCAGGGCCGAGCGCGACGACGGGCTAAGCGGCCCATGACACGATGGGAAGGGCCAGGGCGACGCAGAACGTCAACCGATAAGGTGGTGCAAAGGACGATATACCAAAAGTAGCCGATAGCGACGAAGGGGATGTTGAAAACATTAAATTGGAGGACGAAACGGAGGGGGTCGAACCACGGGATGGTGGAGGCGAGCGTAAGGAGGGCGAAGAGACCGGCGGAGAAGATGGCCACAGTTAAGCGCAACCAGTAATGGTGCCGCGTAGACAAATCGGTCTCTTCTTCATTCCAATAGCCAGCGTACCATAAGATCATAATGTACCAGCTAAAGGGGAGAACGATGGCGGGGATAACAGCCACATACAACCAGAACCGACGTTCTAAATCGAGGTACAAAATAGGACCATAACTTAATATTACTGAGTGACTCACAAAAAAAGCGGCGCCTAGTAGCAGGCCCAAACCGCCGAGCCAAATGCCCCATGCGCGACGGTCAGAATTAAGCAAAACAGTCAAGCCTAACCAGAGTAAAATAATGGTATTAAAAAGTGAAACAGCCAGCAATCCCCAATTTAAAAAGAGATTGTTACTCATTATCCCAGTTCCATGGATGCCAATTGCCCCATTCGTCTAAAGTGTGGGGACGCCCCTCTTTATCCCATTGCAGTAAACGGCCTGACTGGACGATAAGGACAGCGCGTGAGCGGGCCATTTTTTCATCGGTGGCGGTTTGATTAAGCCCCCAAGCGGTATAGATTTGGCCATTAATGCGGCTAATGGTTCGTTTATCGCGAAAACCCATACGGGAGGCAATTTGTTGATTGCTCATGCCCGCGCCTAACATCTTGGCCACTTCACGCTCATTCGGTTCAAGAAGGTCAAGGGGAGATTGTTCATCTTTATGACGCACCTCTTGAACCCGTGATTCGATATCGGAGTCGATGAAACTACGGCCGGCAACGGCATCACGAAGCAGGGGAACGATCATTTCGGGGAGGAGATAGTTGGATTTGCGGACGTAGGCGTAATGGCTGAGGATACCGGAGCGACGAAAGTCACGATAATAAGCATCATCATCTTGGATAGAGTAGAAAACAACGGGACTACGCGGAAATTCACGTCGGATGGCGACCGCCGCTTCGATACCATTTAAAGCACCAGCCAGTTGGACGTCCATGAGGGTGGCGGCGGGGGAAACTTCTGTTTCTAGCCAAAAAGTAATGGCATCTTCGCCGGTACTACAGGCGTGTAAGACCTCGATTTGACCGGTATTGATGAGCCCCTGTTGCATAGCGGGGCGCAAACGTTCATTATCTTCGACAAGTAGAATAGGTAATGGTTTCATAGCGGCGCTTTTCCTGTACTTTATTGAATGAGCTGATTTGTTACTCATATTATGCTATAGAGAGGGATAAGAGTCAACGAAGAGAGAAAGTAAAAAAGCCACCGATTGGTGGCTTTTTTACATATAATTACAGAAGAAGATCCGTTACCTAATATTCTATAAGTATGCAATTATTGTAACAGAATAGTACTCTGCTCACAGGTAACTAGACTACAAAAATTATGTAATCTCGTTTACAATTTTTTTGTAGTTTAGTTAACATCAATTTATTAAGGTCTATGCGAAGAACATACCTATTAGTAACACCTAACGTGGCGATGTGGTCGTTGTTTAACTATATAGGAGCCGTTCCCGATTAAATAGTTGTAGGGCAACAACAAACAAGATGGTGACGGCGACAAGGGTACCGATGATGCTGTAGAGGGTTAGGTCTAAGGGTATGCCGTTGCCGACGGCGAGGGTACTGACGAGGGCCGAGGTGCCGTAGACGGGGATAAAGTAGAGAGCGCTGTTGGTTGGGGGCACAAAGGCGGCGGCCATAGCGACAAACATGATACCAAACATGGCCGGGGTGAGGGCGGATTGGGCATCTTTGAACGCTTTGGTGCGGATACTGATAATCATGACCAAGATATTGGCGAAGAGAATCATGGGGAGGGTGACAAGAATGGCGGTGAGGATGATGGTAAAGGGGAGATGAGCGCCATTGGTCATTGAATCGGGGAGGATGTTGGTGGCGAACCAGTAGCTGAGGAGGGTGAGAGCGCTGGGGATGAGAGTGACTAAGAAGACCGCGGCCAGCTTGCCGAGTAAGATTTCCGTGTCACTGCTGGGGGTGACGAGAAGGGCTTCGAGGGTACCACGTTCTTTTTCGCCAGCGGTGACATCGATGGCGATAAACATGCCCCCTTGAACGGCGGTGACCGCGATGAGGATGGGGATGAAGAGGGCGGCCGTGGCCCCGGCCCGTTGGGCGGGGCTAGAGAGATCGGCGACATCGAAGGTGACGGGATTGATGACACTGGTGTCGATCTGTCGTTCTTCCAATCGTTGGGTGGTGATGGTTTGGTTGTAGGCGTTGAGGGCGAGTTCGAGACGGCTGATGGAAAGATTGCCACTCATTGGGCCGCCGGCGGTGCTGTTGGTGCGGATGGCGATAATGGTTAGCTCTTCATTGGCGACCGTATCACTGAAGGCTGGGGGGATGATGAGCCCAGCCGATTCATCACCAGCGGCGATATCGGCTTCCATATCGTCGCCATCATACTCTTCGAGGGTGATACCGAAGCGGTCAAAGATAGCGATGAGGGTGTCATCGGCGTAGTTGATGCCTTGGACGGGGATGGTGATGGTTTCTTCGGCGCGTGATTCGAAGACGGAGCTGAGGAGGGGGTTGATGAGGGCATACATGAGGCCGAGGACGATGGGGACGAGCAGGGCTTGACGCGTGGCACGTTTGTCACGGATGGTATCGATGAGTTCTTTTTGGGTGATATTTAAGAGGTGGGACCAAGTCATAACAAATTCCTTTTTATTGGGTGGCGGCTTGATATTGTTCCGCCAGCGTAACAAATGCTTCTTCGAGATCAGCTTGGCCGGTTTGGGCGATGAGCTCGGCCGGCGAGCCGGCGGCAATAATACGACCATGACTAATAATGGCGACATGGTCGCATAATTTCTGAGCTTCATCCATATAATGGGTGCTGAAAAGGAGACAACGTCCTTGGTCACGGAGTTGGCGAATAGTTTGGCGGGTATTGCGCACGGCCATCACATCAAGCCCATTGGTCGGTTCATCCATAATAATATGTTTAGGGTCGTGGATCAGGGCGCGGCCGATGACAATTTTTTGGCGTTGGCCACGGCTAAATCCCTCGGCACGACGATCGGCCAATGTTTCCATATTAAGTTCGGCGATAATGGTATCAATTCGTTTTTCGAGCGCAGCCCCTTCGAGACCATAGAAGCGACCATAGTAGCGAAACTGTTCGCGGGGGGTGAGGCGAGGGTAGATACCGGTCATATCCGCTTGGACGCCGAGGGCGTGGCGGACCGCTTGGGGGTCTTGGGTAACGTCATGGCCGGCGACGGTGACGGTGCCGCTTTGGGGGGTGATGAGGCCGGCGATCATGCGGAGGGTGGTGGTTTTGCCGGCGCCGTTGGGGCCGAGGAGGCCAGTGATTTGGCCATCGGGACAGGTAAAAGAGACATCATCAACCGCTTTGATTAGACCTTGGTCGGTTTGATAATGTTTGACAAGGTTTTTTACAATAATCATAGTATCCTTATAGTCATGGTTTTAGTTGTTGAGATTCTTTGGTTACAATGTGTTCTAGGGAGCAATGGCTTAGGATACAAGAAAAAAGGAGACTGATCAAGTCTCCTTAGAAAAAAGTATGATTGACAAATAAGCTATGTTAGGTCAGGCGTGGGGTCAGCAGATGATACCCTAATAGGCCAGCAATCGGTATCAGAAAGAAGGGGAGAAAACCGATGCCACCAGGAATAAGACCGAAGTTGGCGGCGATCATGGGGACGGTGCCTAAGGCGACACCAATGGTGGTGGCGATTAGATGGTTACGGGTTGGTTTGGCAGTTGGTGTAAATTGGGCCATAATTGCAGGTGTTAGACAGATACCGATAATACAAGTTATTGGTAGTGCAATTAGCTCAAAATCACCCACACCGATACCAACTAATAGTAGAAAAGCCAATAAATAGCTTATAATAAATTGAAGGATAGCCGTTATAATAATCATTTTATACTCCTGTAAGGGCAATCTTTAGGTTAAACAACTTATAGGTATTATATAGTAAACTGGTTGTGATTGGTTTAAATGTAACTAAAGAGAGTTTAAGCTAAACTTAAATCGGACAGCTATTGTGGCAAGTGAGTTGTTTATAATAGGTTTATTGATCCGTTTTGATATTAGGGAGAAAGAAGATGGCAGATATTCCACAGCGTAAGCATAAATTTAGTCCATTGGGGGATTTGGCTGATTTTGGGGAACGGCCGTTAGAAATGTTACATCAAATGGTCTTAGAATATCCAGCAATTGTGCGCATTCGATTAGCCCACCTGCCTTATTATGTGGTTAATACGCCAGATACGGTGACTGAAGTGTTGCAAAGACGGGCGCGTGATTATCGTAAAGAGCCTTATTTTATGACGATTGCCCGTGATATGCTTATCTCTGATGATAATTTGTTTACCAGTGATGATGATGCTTGGCTTAAACGGCGCCGCTTGATGCAACCGACCTTTCACCGCAAAATTATTGCTGATTGGACGCGATTAATTCAGGAAAAGGTGGCTCAGTTAGCGGCCGAGTGGGAGCCCCATGTCGATATCGATATGGAAGAAGCGATGATGGATGTGACGATGTCGATTATTGGGCATACGATGCTATCACGTGATATTTTGAAAGATGAACCACACCTTTATGAAGCGTTTGAGTTTGCCTCGAAACGGACTATCGAGCGGGCGATGAATGTGGGACAACGTTTAATTCCGTTGTGGGTACCAACAGCTACAAACCACCATTTTAAAGCGTCATTGGAATCGATTCGTGAGCTGTTTGAGGAGGCGATTACGGAGCGGCAACAGATGGCGGTTGACGAGCGGCCATCTGATTTGTTGACCTTGTTATTGGCGGCGCAAGATGATGAGACTGGTTTTGCGCTGAGTCGGGAAGAGTTGATGGATGAGTTGTTTGGGATTGTGGATGCGGGGCATGAGACAAGTTCGGTGGCGTTGGCTTGGTTGTTTTATGAGTTAGCAACTGACCCGGCGATTCAGGAGCGGTTGTGTGCTGAGTTGGCTGAGGTGTGGGCGGCCGAGGAGGTGACGGCGGAGATGGTGATGGGGTTGCCTTATTTAACGGCCGTTATCAACGAAACCCTCCGTCGCTACCCCTCAGCCTACACCACTACCCGCCAATCAATTGTTGAAACGGAGATTGATGGCCATCCGATACCGGCAAAAATGCAAATCCTGATTAATATTTATGGCCTGCATCATCATCCTGATTATTGGCAAGAGCCGTTGAAGTTTGACCCAGAGCGGTGGGAGCGGGATGAGATCCATAAAAATGCGTTTATTCCGTTTTTAATTGGGCCGCGTAAATGTATTGGGGAGCCATTGGCCCAGTTAGAAATGAGATTAACGGTGATTGAACTGTTACGACGATACCGTGTTGTTTCATCGGAACGGTCATCGACCTTGGTGGCCCAATTTACATTACGATCAAAAGATGGTATTTGGGTTGAATTAGAGCCGCGTTAAATATTGATTTTCAAACAAACTATGCTATGCTGTTAGTTTATTTGAAAGTGATGGGCTCTGGCAAGTTTCGACTTGATTTTTATTGAATCGAAACTTGCCAGAGTCTTATTTTTATCAGGTCATTTAGCCTGAGAGGATCGACTTATAAGATATGTTAAACCATAAAGATTGGCGATACTTATTTTCTTATCTTGCTGGTTTGTTTCTGCTGGCATCTTTTTTAGTGGCCAGTAGCGCTGAAGCGGCTATTATTCGCAACTATACGGTACGATTCAGTGCTAATGATAGTGGTGATATTATCTTGATTGGCAATAAGTTATCGACCTGTAATACGGGCATTAGTAGCTGCCAAAACGCGATTAACGGGGTAGGGACGGGGGGGGTGTTAAACAATAACAACTATGAGATGGTTTATGTTGATATTGATGGTGATGGGACCACCTTTAACTCCAGTTCGGCTGATTTAACCTTGCCAGCGGGAGCGACGGTGAGTTGGGCTGGTTTGTATTGGGGTGGGGATAGTTTGAGTACAAACACCAGTATTAATCAGATGCGATTTCGGGTACCTGGGGGGAGTTATACAACGGTTACGGCGACACAGGTGGATACGACGACTTTGGGGGCGCCGAGTGGCCGAGTGCGGTATCAAGGGTTTGCTAATGTGACCAGCTTGGTTCAAGCTGCTGGGCAAGGTACTTATTTCGGGGCGAATGTACAAGCGGTAGCGGGTGCTGGGCGGACAGATAGTTATGCAGCATGGAATTTGGTAATTGTTTATCAAGATATTACCCAACCGTTGCGCAACTTAACTGTTTTTGATGGTTTTGCCAATGTGACCTCGGCCGATCCCTCGGTGAATGTGGCTGTATCTGGCTTTTTGACACCATTGAGTGGGGCGGTGAATGCGAAGTTAGGTTTGTTGGTTTACGAAGGGGATCTGGGTTTAACGGGTGATAATGTTCGCTTGAATGGCACCTTGTTAAGCAATAGTTTGAACCCCAGTACCAACTTTTTTAATAGTACGATTTCGAGTTTTGGGAGCCGAGTAAGTAGTAAGAATCCTGATCACATTAACCAAATGGCCTTGGATATTGATATGTTAAGCATCAATGGGCTTTTAGCTAATGGGGCGACAGGTGCTACCTTAACATTTAACACGACGTCTGATGCGTATTATCCAGGCATGATTTCTTTTGTCACGGATATTCAGGCACCACGATTGGAGATTAATAAAACGGTTCAAGATTTGAATGGGGGGCAAGTTGAGCCGAATGATATATTGCAATATACGATCACGCTGAATAATAGTGGTTTGGATAGCGCGTCAAATGTCATTTTAACAGATAATATTCCGGCCAATACCAGTTATGACCCGAACTCATTAGAAGTGATAACAGGGGCGAACGCTGGGGTAAAAAGTGACACGGCGGCCAATGATCAGGCTGAATATTTGACGGGGCCTAATCGGGTTGTATTTCGTTTGGGGACGGGGGCGAACGGGAGTGTGGGGGGCTCATTGGCCTCGAGTGGGACAACGAGTATTCGTTTTCGGGTGCGAGTAACAACGCCGTTGGCCAATGGGACGGTGATTACAAACCAAGCTTCTGTTAGTTACTCGGCGGCGACATCGGGCCAGAGTTTTACAACACCGAGCAATCCTATCTCGGTGATTGTGGTCTCGGCACCTAACTTAGCGATCACAAAGCGAGACAGTTTGTTAATTGATGCTGATTTTAACGGGTACCCATCGCCTGGGGATACGTTGCGTTATACGGTTGGGCTGGTGAATAGTGGGACGGCTAATGCAACAGGGGTTACGTTTAATGATACACCAGGCACCTATACCAGTTTAGTGGTGGGTTCGGTGACGACATCACAAGGTAGTGTGGTGACGGGCAATAGTGGTGGAGATACGGCCGTAGCAGTTTCTGTGGGCACGGTGGCCGCGCTTGGTAGTGCTACAATAACCTTTGATGTGTTAATTGATGCCGTTGTTCCGGCTGGGGTGACCCAAGTTGTGAACCAAGGCCGATTAACAAGTAATGAATTGCCCCCTGTTGTCACCGATGACCCCGATACAGGCATTGCCAATGATGCCACGATTACACCTATTACGGCGGCTCCATTACTGATTGCGCGCAAGACAGATAGTTTATTCACCGATGTGGATGGTAATGGTGTGCCATCCCCAGGTGATGTTTTGAGCTATACGGTTACGATTCGTAATGTCGGTAATCAACTACTTAATGGTGTTATTTTTGATGACACACCAGGCACCTATACCAGTTTAGTGGTGGGCTCGGTGACGACATCGCAAGGCAGTGTTGTTTTAGGTAATAGTGGTGGGCATACGGCTGTAAGAGTTAATGTGGGTACCTTAAATGGGGCTGGGGGGACAGTTACGATCAACTTCCGCGTCACAATTGATGGAGTGGTGCCCGCGACGGTTAATCAAGTTGCCAACCAAGGTGTGGTGAGTAGCGCTACTTTGCCACCATTAGTGACCAACGATCCTGATACAAGCTTACCATCTGATCCAACGGTGACACCAATTACAGCCGCGCCCTTGTTGGTGGCGACGAAGGTGGCTAACTTAGCTAATGATGCGGATGCTAATGGGGTACCCTCCCCCGGTGATACGTTACTGTATCAGATTGTCATTTTGAATAATGGTAATACGGCGGCGACCCAATTGATTTTCCAAGATATACCGGATAGTAATAGCAGTTTGCAGGTGGGCACCGTACAAACGAGTCAAGGCACTGTTTTGGTGGGAAATACAGGTGGTGATACAACAGTAAAAGTTGATTTAGTGAGTTTGCCAGCACAAACGCAAGCGGTGGTGAGTTTTGAGGTATTGATTACGACACCATTGGCAACAGGCGTGACGCAAATTGTGAATCAAGGGATAGTCAACAGTTATGAGTTGCCAGCTTTGGTCACGGATGATCCAGCGACGCCACCTATAGGTGATCCGACCATTGTACCGGTCACGGCCGCACCGCATTTATTAATGGATAAAACGGATCTATTATGGGTTGATAATGATAGTGATGGCGTACCCTCGCCCGGCGATATTTTGCTTTATCAGCTTAAGATTCGTAATACGGGCAATAGTGCTGCCACTGGCGTTGTTTTTACAGATACACCCGATGTTAATACGACATTGATTACAGGCACGGTCCAAAGTGCAACTGGTACGATTGTAACGGGTAACAACAAAGGGGACACAACAGTTAGGATTACGTTGGGGACGATTCCGGCTGGTAGCCAGATTAATATAGGTTTTCAGGTGACGGTGAACAGTCCTTTGCCCGCAGGTGTGACGCAAGTGAGCAATCAAGCCGTGGTAAGGAGTAATGAGTTACCGACCGTATTGAGCAATGACCCTGATGTGCCGACGCCAAATAGTCCGACAGTGACGGCGGTAACGGCCGTTCCTGCCGCCACCATCTACAAAACAGATCGCCTGTGGCAAGATGTGGATAACAACGGTTCCCCCTCCCCTGGTGATCATCTACTTTACCAGATCACTGTTATCAATACCGGTCAAATCGCTTTGAGCAATGTGACCTTAACTGATATGCCAGATAACAATACTAGTTTAATCTTGTTTACGACACAGAGTAGCCAAGGTGTGGTGACGAGTGGTAATAATATTGGGGATACAGCGGTTGGGGTTAATATCGGGACAATTGAAGGAGGCGGACAAGTCACCATTATCTTTGAAGTGATGATTAACAATCCATTACCAGTTGGTATTACGCAAGTGGCCAATCAGGCGGTGGTTAATAGTGATGAGTTGGCCCATTTGCGTAGTGATGATCCCGATACAGCCCTCATCGGTGATGAAACAATTACGTTTGTGAGCAGTGCGCCAGCGTTACAGGCAAATAAGAGCTATTTGTTGGTTAATGATGCGGACATGAGTGGTCAGCCATCAGCTGGAGATAGTTTGCGCTACACCATTCAGATAAATAACAATGGGTATGGGGCGGCGACAGGGGTTACGTTTACGGATATGCCTGATGCCAATACGACCTTGATTACAGGGACGGTACAGACCGGTGTGGGCACTGTGTTGGTAGGGAACGGGAACGGGGATAGTAGTGTGTCCGTTGATATAGGCACGATTGCCGGTTTGAGTTCGGTTGTGATTGAATTTGATGTGCTTATCCAAAATCCGTTACCTGGTGGGGTGATGCAGGTGGCTAACCAAGGGCAGGTGAATAGTAATGAGTTGCCAATGGTGGTGACGGATGATCCGAATACGGTGTTGAGTAATGACCCGACGATTACGCCGGTAATGGCGGTTCCGCTTTTGTCCGCCACTAAGCGAGATTCAGTATTGATTGATGCGGATAATGATGGGCAAGCATCGCCAGGTGATACGTTATTGTACACGATTAATATTTATAGTTATGGGCAGACGGAGGCAACGGCCGTTGTCTTTAATGATACGGTTGGTACCTACAGTAGTTTAGTCGTTGGGTCAGTGGGGACGACACAAGGCGTGGTGACAACTGGCAATAATGGTGGTGACACGGCTGTTGCTGTTACCGTGGGGACGATACCGGTCAACCAGACCGTTCAAATTAGTTTTGAAGTTCTTTTGGATGCGTCTGTGCCCGTTGGGGTGGAGACAGTTAGCAACCAAGGTACTGTTACGGCTACCAGTATCCCGTCCTTTAATACAAATGATCCTGACACAGCTCCGGCTGATGACCCGACAGTGACACCGTTGAATGCGGCCCCCGATTTGCAGATTGTTAAGAGTGATGCTGGCTTGAATGCGATTCCTAGTAAGACGTTAACCTATACGTTAAGTTATAGCAATACGGGCTCGCAAGACAGTAGTGGCGTCGTTATCTCCGAGACGATACCAGCCAATACAACATTTAATAGTGGGGCTAGTGATATAAGTTGGAGTTGTACAGGTAGTGCGCCAGGTGATGTATGTACGGCGGCGATTGGTAACTTGGCGGTGGGGGCGAGTGGGCAACTGCTATTTGTGTTGAATATTGATGGGATGGTGTCGGCGAGTTCGATCCGGAATGTGGCCGAGATTGGTGATGATGGTAGTAATGGGGCTGATTTGAATTATAGTGACAACAGCAGTAGTGATGATGCGGCCGTGGGCACGCCCACGGCCGTGACCTTGCATACGGCCACAGCTACTAAGCATGAACCAATAGGAAATGAACCTATAGTTGGGCTGATGATGTTGTTACTTGGTTTAACGGGGCTGAGCTTGGTGGCACGTAAGCAGAGATTAGACCTATAAGCTAAGCTGATAGTTGATAGAAGATAGTCAAAAATAGGGGTTGTTGGCTTAGTCAACAGCCCCTGTTTTTTGTTAATAGGTTAAGCTGGTTTCGCTTTGTTTGACTTGTTATGTTGCCGATGTTGCCAACCTTCGGCTGTATAGATGGCTAAGGCGGCCCACACCAAGCTAAAACCAACTAAACGATCTGGCCCGAATTTTTCTCCATAGACAAAAACACCAAGTAAAAATTGGATCGTGGGGGCCATATATTGGAGAATGCCAATCATCGATAAAGGAATGAGTCGTGCCCCTTGAGCAAAAAGAAGTAAAGGGATGGCGGTTACGGCGCCGGCTAAGGCTAAAAGAAGGGTTGTGGTTGTGTCGACATGGCCAAACGCGGCTTGCCCATTCAATTCTAGATAGATTAAGTAACCCACAGCGGGCAAAAATAACCAAGCTGTTTCTAATGTTAGCCCTTCTAAAGAGCTTAAAGCGGCCGTTTTGCGTATATAACCATAAATACCAAAACTGAAGGCTAAGGTTAAGGCGATCCAAGGGAGCTGACCATATTGAATGGTTAGATAGATAACACCAGTTGTGGCGGTGGCCACCGCCACCCATTGTCCACGTCGTAACGTTTCACCTAAGAAAAAGACCCCCAAAACGACACTCACTAACGGGTTGATAAAATAACCCAAGCTTGTTTCGAGGATAAAGCCAGCGTTGACTCCCCAAATATAAAGACCCCAATTAAGGGCGAGCAGTGACGCGGATAAAAGATAGGTTAGCAGAACACGTGGTTGCTTGGCTGTTGGCTTGACCCAATTCCAATGATTTTGGTAGGCTAATAAAAGCAAAACAAAGATGAGTGACCAACTCATGCGATGGCTTAAGATTTCAACAGCGGGCACATGTTGGAGCAATTTCCAATAAATGGGAAAAAGACCCCAAAAAAAGTAGGCGAGGGCCGCGGAGATAATACCACGATTCATAAAATTTCCTTACTGAGTAACCAGAAAATCGATGCTGGCCCACCCTTCTAACCCTTGTGGGTCCCGAATTTTTTGCCAAGTAAAACCATTTAGCTGTTGTTGCTCTTCATCGAGAAGGAGGACGACACTCCCTTCTGGGAGAACCCCAACTTCGGTACCGCCAGGGCGGTCACGGAGGCGCAGGCCAAAGCCTTGGGTGCCGTTGACGATGGCCCGTGGTAGGGTGATTTCTGGTGTGGGTGAGGGGGTTGGTTCTGGGGGGAGAACCATATCGGCGGGGTAAGGGGCGGGGTCATTAAAGTGAGCGTAGGTGAGAGCGGAGATTGTTTCGATGGTTGGTGAACTGACGCCCCATTCGAGATAGATTTCTTGATAGAGGGCGATAGCGATCAGATAGTCACCACCTGGGGTAAAAACAACGCCCACATTACCATGCGTATCATCGATCCAGCCATGTTTATGGGCTAGTTTGGTGCCGGCGGGCAGTCCCCCTTTAATGAAACCATCTAATTGATTGATGGTTAGCATGTCTAGGAGTTGTTGGCAATCAGCTTGGGTGATACCGATAATATCATCGGTGAGGAGTTGGCCTGTGCCTTGGGAGCATTGATAAATCAATTCGAGAACAGTGGCCATATCGCCCATGGTGGTTTGAAAATTGGGGTCGGGGCGTGTGTTCAGGTCGAGACGGGTGTTGGCGGGGGTGATGTAGGTGGTGATGCGGCCGGGACGTGGTTCAGAATCGTAAGGGGCGGTGATAAAGGTGTTATACAGTCCTAAATCACGCATCGATTGGGTGACAACGTCGGTGCCGACATAGGGGTCATCGATACCGCTGGAGAGACTTAATAAGAGATTGGCCGCATAATTGCTGGAGATTGATGTGACTTGACTAATCAGGCCGGTGTAGTAGATGTTTGGTAGGCCGTCCATAACCCGATAAGCATCGAGCAAGATAGGAAGTTTAACCAAACTCATACCAGCAATGGCTACATCAGGATTCCAACTGATAGATTGACCAGTTTGTAAGTCAGTAATGACGAGGCTGACGATGCGGTCATCCCGTTGCAAAAATTGGTCAAGTGTTTCATCAACACGCACACGTAAATAGCGTAGGTCTGGGGCCGAGGGAGAGGTTGGGCTTGGTGAAGGGGGGATTGTGGGGGAGAGAATGATAATAGGTGATGTAGGGGGGGGTTGGTTATCGATTGGGTTTGGTTCCGGTGGGGGGGGGAATGTGGGAGAGGTGATGGGAGTGGGGAGTGGGGTGGCGGCTAAATCATCAAGCGAGAGGGCGGCGGTAGGGGTATTGGCGCTGGTGGTAGGCTCCTCCGCTGGCGCGGCCGTTTGGCAAGAGATGAGTAGCCCCCCCCACCCTATTAAGCTGATGAATAACCACAGATAACGTTGAGAAAATGATATCATATTAATCGCCTACAAGCCGGATATCGTTTTGGGCTAATGTTTGCAATATAGCAAGGTTCATTTGCGTTTTAACGATTGATTTTTTGTGATAAGGGTCGCCGAGGGTGGCTTCATCGGAGGGGTGCCAATTTTTGATGGCATACCAGAACACGATATCCAATGAGGTTTTGCCAATAGTTTCTAAACTAGCCCAACTTACATTTTCGACATGGGGGTTATCGATAGCGATTTGTTGGAGGAGGGCAAGTGCTTGTTCTGCTTTGTCAACATGGGTATCGCGTTGTAAGGAGAGTTCGACGGAGACGTAATGGAACGGTTCGCTATCGATATTTTCGATGGGTGAGTTTGTGAAGAGGCTGTTGGGGATGGTGACATCACGGCCGAGATTGGTTTCTAATGTTGATGTACGTAAACCGATTTCGCGAACCCAGCCAGTAATGCCCGCAATTTTGATTTGATCGCCGATGGCAAAAGGTTGTTGTAAAAAGATGGTGATACCACCAAAGGCGTTGGCGACGGTATCTTTGGCGGCGAGGGCCACAGCGACACCACCGATGCCGAGGCTGGCGATGAGGGCAGCGACATCGTAGCCGGCATTGCTCAGTCCCATGAGGATGCCAACAACCCAAACAGAGGTTCTGACACCGGTGCGCATAATTGGAAAAAGTTGATCATCGACATCGGTGCTTGTTTCATCGATTAGTGTTTGCAAATAGCCTTGATCAAACGCATCATAAATGCGAATAATCATCCAAGAAAAAATTAACGCGTAGGTAAAAGGAAAAGCTCGATTAATCCAGAGTGCGGCTAGCTCAGGCCATTTAACGGTTGTTAAACTAAAATGTAAACCAACTAAGATTATTAGCAAGATAACTGGTTCTTCGACATAATCGATAATCAGGTCATCTAGGCGGGAGCGGGTGCGAGTTGATAGATGGCGAAAAATGCGTGTAAAGAGCCGATAAACGAGACGACTTAAAATAATAGCAACAATAATTATGAAGAAAGCAAGTAGCCATTGACTAAGACTATTGCCCCAAAGCGTATATTCTAGCATGGTAGGAGTTTAACATGAATTGGGCTGTTCTTCCAAATATGCTTGTTTACAAAACGTTGATATATTTCGACTAAATAAGGGCATGGCTTTGACTTTTCATCAAAAGCATGATAATAATGATACTAAATGTGTTAACAAGATTTGTTTGGCATGAGCGTTATTGAAAAGCTAAAAAGGCTGAACTAGCCACATTTTTTCGTCTTAAATCCTTGTTTTTGGTGACAAGGTAACTATAACTGCCATTGTGGCAGAGCTTTTTTGTAAGACAAGTCAACACAATTAGGTAATCATACAGGTCCACTTGTAGATAGCTTATTTGTGGTGGCTTTTTTATTTTGACTTAGATTAAGTTGTTTAAAGATTACACACTTTTCAATTAACAACTTCAACGTATTAAATAGCAGATTTTCAAGATCAAATATCTAGATTATTTAGTTTAATACACTTAAAAAGGAAGAGGCATAACTGATGGAATTAAGTATTTTAAATCTGTTATTGGTGTTGGGATCAGCACTGATTGCGGGTCGGATAGCGTTACGATTAGGCTATCCGTCTATTTTTGGGGAGTTGATGGCGGGTATTATATTGGGCCCCCCATTATTGGGTTTATTGGAAAGTAGTGAGGCGTTGACGGTTTTGGCCGAGGTTGGCGTTATCCTCATGATGTTATATATCGGCATGGAAATTGACCCCGAAGAGCTGTTTAAAGCGTCATGGTCTGGGTTGCTGGCCGCGTTGGGTGGTTTTGTTACCCCCTTTGCCCTTGCTTACTGGGCGATTATTGCGTTTGGAGGGACACCGGCTGCCGGTCTGTTTGTGGGTATCGCCGCTGGGGTGACATCATTAGCGACTAAATCTCGTATTTTATCTGATCTGCATCTGCTTGATACCCGAATTGCCCATGTGATGATGGCGGGGGCATTGGTGGCGGACACATTGTCTTTGATCGTTTTTGCTGGTGTCATTGGTGTGTTTGAAACGGGCACGCTTGATATTGGTGATCTGTTGCTTGTTGGTGGTAAGGCGGCGTTATTTTTTGCGGTTGTTTTCTTCATCGGGTTGAAATTGTTGCCACCTTTTTGGGAATATTTACGCAAACAAGGGTGGACAGGTCGGACGGTAACGGCGACGGTGGTGCTTTTAATTGCACTTTTATTCGCGGAGATGGCTGAATTGGCTGGTTTGCATGCTATTTTAGGGGCTTTCTTAGCTGGTCTTTTCTTACGTGAAGGGACTGTCCTTGATCGGAAGATGACCCAAGAGTTAACGAATCTTGTTCATGATGTTTCGATTGGGTTTTTGGCTCCTATTTTCTTTGTGACGGCTGGTTTCCATGTTTCTTTAGATGTATTTCAATCTAGCTTACCATTGTTAATAACGGTTGTGTTAGCGGCTACATTGGGGAAGATTGTGGGGACGGCGCTGTTTTATTTGCCGAGTGGGAATGGTTGGCGTGAAGGGGTGACGATTGGTGCGGGGATGAATGGTCGTGGTGCGGTTGAGATTATTATTGCTGAAATAGGTTTGCAGATGGGTGTTATCTCGTCTGAAATTTTCTCGATTTTAGTGTTTATGGCGATTATTACCACGGCCGCTGTCCCCCTATTCTTGAAATGGGGTAGTGAATGGTTGAAAAGCCGTGGTGAGCTGGTGCGCGCAGGAGAGGAGCGTAATGGAGTGGTGATTGTGGGAGCTGGCCCTCTGGCGAGACTTATTGCGCAGGAGATCCAACAATCGCAACCCGTTTGGCTGATCGATAAAAACGGTCAACATTGTCAAGTGGCGCGGGAACAAGGCTTAACCGCAGTGCAAGGGGATGCGCTGGACATTGATGCGTTGGAAGAAGCACAGACAGCGACAGCAAGCACATTCTTGACGTTAACGCCAAATGCTGAAGTCAATGTATTGTCAGCCCAAATTGCGCGTACCACGTTTAGGGTGCCAACGGTGCATATTCCATTAGGAACCCAAAACAGTGCGTTATCTACAGTTTTAGAAGAGATGAATGTTGAGCCCTTATTGGATGAGTGGATCGATATTGATCAATGGGATTTGTGGTTGGCGCAAGATGATGCGAAACGGGTCCAATGGTCTATTGAACAGAACAGATCATCGGCTGAAGTGTTGCAAGAGGCGTTAGAGCAACGAGGTAGTTTGCCTTTAATTGTGAAACGAGATGGTAAAGCGATGTTTTTCCCGACTGTTAAAGAGTTGTTGTCGGGTGATGAGGTGTTAGCGGTGAGTAAAACAACGGCTTAACGAATAGCTATCATCGATATTAAAAAGGGCTCCCGCCGCGGGAGCCCTTTTTTGTGTCTTATATGCGATAATGACAACCCATACTTTGTTTGTTTGACCAAGCGGCATTGGTGACGACGATGGCGGCCCGAACAGCATTGCGTAAACCAATCAACTCATCAGTTAACTGTGCAATCCGATAGAACTCTTCGATTTCTGTTTCTAGATGACGCAATTCACGTAAGGCACGGGCTAATCGTGGTGTGGTGCGAACCAAACCGACATAGTTCCACATAATTTGCTTAATTGAAGACATATCCTGAGCCACCAGCACCGGATCGGGACTGTCCCCCCCACCCTCGCGCCACATGGGGATATTGCTGGCTGACGGCGCATTTGTTGTGGCTAGATGTTGCTTGATGTGGCGGCCGGCCCGTTCGCCCCAGACCAAACCTTCGAGAAGTGAGGTGCTGGCTAAGCGATTGGCACCATGAACGCCGGTACAAGAAACTTCGCCAACCGCATACAGTTGTTGAATGGTGGTTTGGCCCCACTCATCGACCCAGACCCCACCACAGAAGTAATGGGCGGCCGGTACCACCGGCACTAAATCGCGCGTGATATCGACCCCATATTGCCAGCATTGCTGTCCAATTGAGGGGAAACGGGCCCGAATTGTCTCTTCGGCGATGAAGGAGCGTAGATCGAGGAAGACATGTGGCACCCCCTTTTCTAGCATTTCGTTATGAATACTACGGGCAACAACATCACGAGGAGCCAAATCTTTCCATTCAGGATCGTATTTTTGCATAAAAGGTTGGCCATTGGCGTGGACTAGACGAGCCCCAGCGCCACGGACAGCCTCAGAGATGAGGAAGTTGGGGACGCCCTCATCGTGAAAAGTAGTGGGATGGAATTGCACGAATTCGCAATTAATTACGCGCGCCCCAGCCCGATAAGCCATTGCCAGGCCATCACCCCGCGCCCCTTTGGGGTTGGATGTTTGTTGGAAAATTTGGCCGATACCACCCGAGGCCAAAACTGTTTTTTTGGCTAAACAACGGAGGACAGCACCCGTATCTTGGTTCAACACGTAGGCACCAACACAAGTACGTGGTTGGTAAACGGCCAGCCGATCAAGAGCATGATGGGATAATGTTAGCAGATCGATGGCTGTATGACCTGTGAGTAACCGAACATTAGGATGTTGCTGTAAGGTATTGAGTAGATTGATTTCAATCGCTTTCCCGGTGGCATCGGCGACGTGGATGATGCGTGGTTGGTTGTGGGCAGCTTCGATGGTGAGGGCGAGCGAGTTGTCATCGGCCTGATCAAAAGAGACGCCAGCTTGTTCGATCAGGATTTTGTCGATCAGGTCGGGCCCTTCCTCGGCCAAAATCTGCACCGACGGCGGATAACAGTGCCCCGCCCCAGCGTGCAACACATCCTCAACCAGCTGTGCGGCCGAATCATCCTGGCCGCGATAAACAATACCCCCTTGAGCCCAATACGTATTGGAATCTTCTGGCTGACGGGCGCGGGTGATAACGGTCACCGTTACCCCCGCATTGGCCAGAGTGAGGGCGGCGGTGCCGCCCGCAATCCCACAACCGATAATTAAAACGTCGGTTTGAATGGTGTAACTCATTAGGTTAACCAATGGCGATCATCCGCTCCACCGCTTGGGCGGCGCGGACACGGATCTCTTCAGGTACGGTAACCACATGCTGGGTATGAAGCAAGGCATCACGCGTATCCTCGAGGGTGATACGGTTCATGTGCGGGCAGCGAACTGAACAAAGCCCCAACATCTCTTTATCTGGATTAGCGGCCATGATGTTGTCACCCATTGAACATTCAGTCAATAAAAGGTATTGAGGAGCGTTTGATTCTTCCACAAAACGAATCATGGCGGTGGTGCTACCAGAGTAATCGGAGGCGGCGACCACTTCAGGACTACATTCAGGGTGGGCGACAATCGAGACATCAGGGTATTCATGGCGAATATTGGTGATATCTTCGACGGTAAATTTTTCGTGGACCTCACAGCGACCATGCCAGCCGATCATTTGATAATCGAGGTCGGTCGTGAATTGGCCGCTCTGCTCTTTGGTGGGGAAGATGATATGTTTGCCTGTTTCGCGGGCGACGTTTTGGGCCAAGAACTCATCGGGGAGGAAGATGATGGTATCGGTGCCTAACGATTCAACGACAGCGGCGGCGTTACCAGAGGTACAGCAGATATCAGATTCCGCTTTGACATCGGCGTAGGTGTTGACGTAGGTGACCACGGGGACGCCGGGATATTGGGCTTTTAGTTGGCGAATATCCTCGGCCGTAATGCTCTCGGCCAGCGAGCAACCCGCTTTAAGCGACGGAATCAGCACCGTTTTGCTAGGATTGAGAATTTTGGCCGTTTCGGCCATGAAATGGACGCCACAAAAGACGATGATATCTTTATCTGTTTCGGCGGCGAGACGGCTGAGGCCGAGGGAGTCGCCGACATAGTCAGGCACTGAGTTAAACAAGGCGGGTTCCATATAATTATGGCCTAAAATGACCGCATTACGCTCAACTTTGAGGCGATTAATCTCATGGGCTAAACGGGCTTTGTGCATCAATTCAAAATCGGGGGAGAAGTTACCGAGTTTTTCTTTCAGCATTTCAAAAATTTCATCAACGGACATAAGGGTGGTCGTGGTCATGGGAAACTCCTTTGAGTAGGTTTAAAAGAAGGGTACCGTTATTGATACGGTACCCGTGAATAAAAAAATATGTCAATTTAAAGGAAAACAGAACTGTTAGTTATTGATCAAAGAGGAGGCTGATATCGAGGGCGGTGACGGAGTGGGTGAGGGCGCCACTAGAGATGAAATCGACACCAGTTTGGGCGATGGCGGCGACAGTGGCGAGAGTGACATTGCCGGAGGCTTCGAGAGGGACACGGCCGGCGGCGCGGGTAACGGCCGTTGTCATGTCGGTTAGGGACATGTTATCGAGCATGATGCGGTCGAGGTTGAGGCCGAGGGCTTCATCCAGTTCAGTGAGATTGGTCACTTCGACCTCAATCGGCCGATTTTCAGTATCAAAGCGGCGGACCCGTTCGACGGCGGCGGTGATACCGCCAGCGGCACGGATATGGTTTTCTTTAATCAGAGCCATATCATAGAGCCCGATACGGTGATTCCCCCCACCCCCGATATGGACGGCCCATTTATCGAAATGGCGTAGACCAGGGGCGGTTTTGCGCGTATCGAGAATCACCGCTTTGGTGCCAGCCACGGCCGACATAAATTGATGGGTCATGGTGGCGATACCGGACATCCGTTGCATAAAGTTGAGGGCGACCCGTTCGCCACTCAAAATCGGTTGTCCCGGTCCGGAGATAGTGGCGATTGTGGTGCCGGTGGTGACTAAATCCCCATCATGGAGCTTGGTCTGAATAGAAATACGGTCATCGAGCAGGGCAAAAACCTGTTCCATTACGGCTAGGCCAGCGATGACCCCATCCGCTTTGGCGACAAAGCGGCCTGAGCTGATGAGGTCAGGGGAGAGGATAGCTTGACTGGTCAAGTCACCGGTACCGATATCTTCATCGAGGGCTAGTTGGATAATGGGCTCGATCTTGGATAGAATATTGCTAAATTGTTTATTTTGAATCATAATAGTAACCTAGTAAGTGTTTAATGTACACTATACACTAAATTTTACCTGTAATTGATTAAAAAGTCAATAATGAGCTTTTTAATTGAGCAAAAGAAAGGATAAACGAGCGATGACGACGTTACGATTGGCATTGGCCCAGATTAACACAACGGTTGGTGATATAGCGGGCAATGCGGCCAAGGTATTGATGTGGATTGAGAAAGCGCAGGCGCAGAATGTGGACATTATTTTATTTCCGGAATTAACGATTACGGGGTATCCGCCGGAGGATTTGTTATTTAAGACAGATTTTATTGCGGCCAATCGGGAAGCGTTGGAGGGGTTGGTGGCGCATACGGCGGGGATAACGGCCGTTGTTGGTTTCGTGGAACAGGCGGATGATTTATATAATGCGGCGGCGGTGTTGCATGATGGTCGTTTGGCCGGCATTTATCGGAAGCGGTTTTTGCCGACCTATACTGTTTTTGATGAAGACCGGTATTTTGCGCCGGGCGAGAGTTCAATCTTGTTTAATTTGCCGTTGCAGTATCCATCGGCGGCGGATGGGGAGCCGTGGCGGGCCTGTTTAGGGGTCAATATTTGTGAGGACATTTGGTATCCTGATGGGCCGCCGGAGGCACAGGCGACGGCGGGGGCGGAAATTTTGTTAAATATATCGGCGTCTCCGTATCAGGCGGGCAAGATTGGGGCGCGGGAGCAGATGTTAAAGACGCGGGCGATGGATAATGTGGCCGTGGTCGCTTTTTGTAATTTGGTGGGGGGGCAGGACGAGCTTGTTTTTGATGGGAGCAGTTTGATTCTTGATGAGCGGGGGCAGGTTTTGGCCCGGGGCAAATCGTTCGCCGAAGATTTTTTGTTGGTTGATATCAATGTGAATACGATTTTTCGGCAACGGTTGCGTGATCCGCGGCGGCGCAAGCAGCATTTGACACCAGCGACGACGACCAAGTTTGAGCGGGTTCCCTTGGCGGTGCACCCCCCTACCCTACGGGCACCGTTGACAGAAACGTTCAAGGCGGCACCGTTATCACGATTAGAGGAGATTTATCAGGCGTTGATTGTGGGGACGCGGGATTATGTGTATAAGAATGGGTTTGGTCAGGTGGTGATTGGTTTATCGGGGGGGATTGATAGTTCGTTGGTGGCGGCGATTGCGGCAGATGCGATTGGGGCGGAGAATGTGGTGGGGGTATCGATGCCCTCCCGTTATTCATCGGAGCATTCGCGAGATGATGCGGCCGAGTTGGCGGCAAACTTGGGGATTCAATATCAACTGGTGCCGATTGAGGCGGCGTACCAAGCGTATTTAGAGATGTTGGCGCCATCGTTTGGGGATTTGCCGATGAATGTGGCCGAGGAGAATTTACAAGCGCGGATTCGGGGGAACATTTTAATGGGGTTGAGCAACAAGTTTGGGTGGCTTTTGTTGACCACGGGCAACAAAAGTGAGATGGCGGTGGGGTATGCGACGCTGTACGGTGATATGGCGGGTGGGTTTGCGGTGATCAAAGATGTGTGGAAAGAGCTTGTGTATGAGTTATGTCGGTATCGGAATGAGCAAGGGGGGGTGGTGATACCGGAGAATGTGATTACGAAGCCCCCCTCGGCCGAGCTACGCCCCGATCAAAAGGATAGTGACTCATTGCCACCATACGAGATTTTAGATGGGATTTTGGAAGCGTATGTGGAAAAAGAGTATAGTGTGGCGGAGATGGTGGCGGCCGGTTACGAGGCGGACACAGTGTATGAAGTGATTCGGTTGGTTAATCGGAGTGAGCATAAACGGCGCCAAGCGCCGTTGGGGCCCAAGGTGACGACGCGGGCGTTTGGCAAAGACCGCCGGTTGCCGATCACCAATTGGTACATGCCATAATGGGGAATAAGCTGTTATTTGGCTTATCGGCCAATCCACCCCATGAAGGACATCGGCAACTGTTGGTGGCGGTGGTTGGCGCGTTGGCGGCGCGGGGGGTGCCGTTGGCCGAGCTGGTGTTGATGCCGGTGTATCAGCGGCATCAGACCGGGGATATTGATAAAGGGGCGTTGTCGGCTAATTATGAGGAGCGGGTGGCGTGGTGTTGGGGGTTGGCCGAGGCGGTGGCGGAAGAGATAGATGCTGACGGCGTGCTGATTGGTGTTAGCCAGTTGGAGCGGGGGTTGGCGTTGGCGCGGGGGGGGCCGAACTATACGGTCGAGACGTTGGCCCATTTGCAGGCGGAGGGGCCGACTGACCAGTGGTTTGTGTTATTGAGCAGTGATTTGGTTAGTGGGGCCGAGCCGGAGATTGGGCGGTGGTATGAGACGACACGGTTGCCCCAGTTGGCGACGGTGGTGGTCTGTGTGCGGCCGGGGTATCCGGTTAATGAGCGTTTTTTGGCTGAATGGGGGGGAAACGGCCGTTATCTGTTGCTCGATGATTTACCCCCCTTGCCGGCAATCGCGTCGCGGGCGCTGCGAGCGCGATTAGCGGCGGGCGAGTGTGGGGCTGATTTGGCGCGGGCGGGGTTGGTGCCGTGGGCGGTGGCGCAGAGAATGGATGAAGCGCTTAGGCGTCAATGATTTGGAAAAATGCTTCGAGCTGAACGAGGTCAACGTCTTGCAGGCGGAGGCGAACGGTCGTATCGGGCTCATGCTTGTCACCCGAAATCCAAGTATCGAACGCAAGTTCAGGAATAACGATGTGACTTCGATTGCGGCGGGTGTCAACGACGACCGCCTCCCCTTCCCAATCGGGCCGTTGGTGCAGATAGACCAAGGTCCAGTGGCGAATGGATTGCCGCTCGGCGAAGCGGAGTTCGCCACTCATGGCGTTGGCGGTGCCAATGCGGGTGACGATAGCGGCCTCATCGAGCAAAGGTTCTTGTTTATGGAAGGCGCGTAATTGTTGGTGGATGACGAGATCGAGATAACGACGGAGCGGGCTAGTCGTTTGGGCGTACATCGGCATACCGAGGCCGGCGTGGGGTTTGGGGGTGGTTACTTGCTGGCTGGCGGTGAGGAAGCGACGGGCGTTCATCATAGCACTGAGGGAGTCGAGGGGGGGTAACGGTTCAAGGGGCGGGTCTTGCATAGTGTAAGGGATGGGGACATTGTTGGTGAGCGCCCAGCGAGCGACCCCTTCGCCGACCATGAGCATCGCTTCGCGGACTAGTTCGCGGCTACGTAACGGGGGCAAGGGGCGAATGGTAATTGTTTCATCGTTGACCGCAACTTTGGCTTCAGGCAGGTTGAGTTCGATAGCATTTTGGCGGAGACGGCGTTGGAGGTAGGTTTGGGCGATGGTGTGGAGCTGGTTGATGAGGAGATCGGTGGCGTCATTGATTTTCGCTTCCGCCTCGGCGTAGCTGATGCGGGTGACTTTGACCCAGCTGGGGGTGAAGTCGAAATGGATTAGATTGCCTTCGTCATCTAGTTCGATACTGAAAGAGAGAGCGGGTGATGTTTCTTGGAGGCCGAGGGCGAGCTGTTCGGTGGCGGGTGGTGGGAGCATGGGGATGACGCCTTCGGGGAGATAGAGGTTGGCGGCACGGTTACGCGCCTCGATATCGGCGGGCGAGTCGGGGGTGATGAGGGCGGCGACATCGGCGATATGGACCCAGAGGCGACCATCTTCCCAGCTAAGGGCATCATCGGGGTCTTGGTTGCCGGCATCATCGATAGCGAGGGCGGCGAGATGGGTTAAATCTTGGCGGGGTTCATCGGGCAAGGCGGGCAGGTCGAAATCGGGGGTTGTGAGGGAGATGCCGCCACGGCGGGGATGGGGGTTGTGGAAAGGGGTCCATTGGCCGAGTTGGAGGAGGAGGTCTTGGGCATTTTCGGGGGTGGCTTGGCGGCCGAGGGCGTCGAGGACACGGCTTTTGCTTTGTTGGCCGTAGGCGAGGGCGGCCACTTCTTGGAGGTAGCGGCTGTCATCGTCGATGACTTGGTTGGCTTGGAGGCGGTCGACGAAGGCGGCCCAGGCGGCGGCCTCGGCCGCTTGGGCGGCGCGGTCTTGTTCGATTTGGGTTACTTCTTCAGGGGTGTGGACATAGATTTCGTCGAGAGAGCCGCTGATGTAGAGGCCATCTTGGAGCAGTTGCCAGATAGTGAGTGCATTTTGGGGGGTGAACTCTTCATAGGCGAGCTCGGCGATATCGACGATGGGGACGGTATTACCGGCGAGCAGTTCCCAAGCGACGTCGAGGATGGCGGCGGGGGCGGGTTTGAGTTGGCCGAGGGTGGTGATGGGGCCGGGATGGAGGATGGTGACATCTTTGTGCCGAACCTTGACGGTTTGGCCATCGGCGGTGTTGATATGAATTTTTTTATCACCGACAGTGGTTACGTGGGCTAATTGATTTTTATAGATAACGAGCGCATTGTTTGGTGTTGAGGACATAAATTTAGTTAACTTCTTTTGTATGGTTAATGCTTAGAAAGGGATTTCATCTTGTTCGGCGAGGGTGCTCCACCAATCGCGGAGCCAGCTCATCGCTTGGTCGAACTGTTTGGCGGGCAGTTGTTTGTAGCTGGTGATGCCAAATTGGCGATAGAGTTCACCATAGACACCGCCATACTCATTTTTACCGCTTTGTTTACCGAGAAGCATAGCGACCGTTTTGACCGCTTGGCTAATTTGGCTGGCTTGGTCGGGGGTGATATGACGTTGGGGGTCACCGAGGAGGATTTCAAGCTCTTCGAGTCGTTGTTCATGGTCACCGAGTTGGGCGGTATGATTTTTGAGGTGGGCTTCGAGGAGGAGTTGTTGGCGGGCCATTTGCATAATGGCGGCGGCCATGCGGTAGGCGTGGGCGGCGGGGGAATCGGCGGTGGTGAGGTCGGGGAGGTCGGCCGAGTCGGTGGTGGAGAGACGGCCGTCTTGGAACGCTTCCCACAGCACTTTAGCGGCTTCATCTTGGTACCGTTCGATGCGGGGTTGAATTTCTGGTTTGAGGGAGCGGGTGGAGAGGCCGGCAAGCCAGAGGGGGACTAAATCGACACGGAGCAGACCCGCTTCTTGGGGGCCGCCGCCAGTATCGATGGTGCCACGGCGGTAACCGCGGTCGAGGACAGTGGTACGTTGGATGCGTTGGACTTGGCCGCGGCGGTTGAGGCCGAGGACGTCACAGAGATGGCGAACCGAGACGTACACATTTTCATCTGAGGCACGGATAGCGATCAGTTCGTCATCATAAAAGAGGACCGTTTTTTGTTCGATTGTGGCTAGGGATTGGTCAGTTGATTCACTCATAAATTCACCTCGTTGTGTATTATACCTGAAGGGGGGTGCATTTTGCACCCTCCTAGTTAGATTGGGGGTATTGGGGAGAATGTTGCCCATGGGCAACATGTTGGCTTAAGGGGGGTGTGTTTTGCACCCCCCTTGGTTTGGTGATATAGATACAAAATTTATATCAAGTAGCAAATTGGGCTAGAAATGGCTATTTTGAGGCTAGTTTCTTAGGCGAATAGCTTCATAAAGAGGTTGGGGTGTTCGTCCGCGTCCCGCACGGGTGTGAACACGCCGTGCTAGAATTGGCGCCCGGTGAACCGGGCTGAGGTTGGTTAGGGGTAAGATTGCGGGTAAGTAGAAATTGATATAAATTTTGCACTCGTATCCTTGATGGGGTGAGATGGTGATGTAAAGGGAGATGTTGCCCGCGGGCAACATAAGCGAAAGGGGGGTGTAAAATGCACCTCCCTTGAGCATCATAGGCAAGGGTTGGTGGATTTGAACGCGGATTTTGGGGGATGGTTTGCGTTGTTAGGCTTGTTTGGGATTAAGACAACTATTTGTGATGGGCACGGCTTTTGATTTTGATTTTGAAGATCTGGTATAAAGCTGGTATCATTTGATAGATGGTAAAGTGTTCAAAGATAGGGGGGTGATATATAGTAGTGACGTAATAGTACCGTCAACTTACTTAAAACCTTTACCCCTCACAATGAATTTAATCAACAAAATTTAGTGGGTAAAGCAGTAGGTTTAAAATTTGGGAGGCATATGAGTAGAATTATAGCAGTAGCTAATCAAAAAGGGGGGACGGGGAAGACGACGACAAGCATTAATTTGGCGTGTGGCTGGAGTCGGTTGTTTGCGCCTGGTCGGGTGTTGTTGATTGATATCGATCCCCAGGCGAATGCAACGGCCGTTTTGCTTGGTTTAGAATTTGCGGCGGGGCCACGGCAATCGAGTTGGTCGACGGTACGGGAGTTGTTGCGTGAGGATGTGGCGGCCGAGGCGGCGTTACAGCGGGTGGAGTTACCAGCTAACAATCAGTTTGGTTTAGCCACCGTGGATATTTTGCCAGCACATTTGGAATTGGCGATGATTGAGACAGAGCTAGCGGTCGCTTTTCGGGGAGAGTATCGGCTAAAGAAAGCGTTGACCCCCCTACTGGATCAGTATGATTTAATCGTTTTAGATTGCCCGCCTAGTTTGGGGATTTTAACCTTAAACGCATTGGTGTTTGCGCAAGAAGTATTGATACCGGTTGATCCGGGCGTATTTCCGTTGATTGGTTTGAACTTATTACGTCAAACGATTAATCAAGTGAGTGAGGTCAATCCCCAATTGCATATTGCTGGGGTTTTGCCGACGATGAGTATGAACACAGTGTTGTCACGGGAAACGATTCAGCAGTTAGAAGCGAACTTTCCTGATTTAGTTTTGCCCCCTATCCCCCGACGTGTGTCGATTGAAGAGTCACATGTAAACGGCATAGATGTTTTTGGATCGGCCCCGACCAGTGATGGGGCGCAAGCGTATGTTGACGTATTGGAGGCATTATATCACCGTGAGTAAGAAGCGATTAGGGCTGGGCAACCTGAGTTTCAACAAAATTGACCCGTATGGGGGTGGGGTAGGGGGAGATGAGGTTGTCGAGAGCGCACTCAAGAGTTTACATATCGAGTCGATTCGGCCTGATCCCGATCAGCCCCGTCAGCTATTGCCGCCCCATTTACAAGAGAAGTTAATGAAAGGGGTCATTTCACCGGCGGCGGTGTTATTGCAATGGCGGGAGTTGGCGGCGGCGGCGACGGCGCCGCCGGCGTTGGTGGGGGGGGTAACGGCCGTTCAGCAACTGGCTGATAGTATTGCGCAGCATGGTTTGATTAATGGCATTACGGTGCGGCCGTGTCCTGATGAGCTGAATTTGACAGGGGTTCAGTACCTGATTGTGACCGGTGAGCGTCGTTGGTGGGCACATATTTGGCTGTCACTAGAGGATCGCCCGATTCAAGAAGGGAATAAAACCGTAAGTCCGGATCAGATCAGAGCGACCATTGTAACTGATGGCACACGCATTCGGGCGCACCAATTGATTGAGAATTTGTTGCGCGAAGATATTAGCCTCATTGAAAAGGCCCGTGGTATTATACATTTGCGCGAAGAGTTACAAAATGTTGCCCTTGGGCAACAAAAAGTGACATGGCAAGATGTTGAAGAGACTTTAGGGATGTCACGTGCTTATCGCCATCGCATTATGAAAGTCTTAAGTTTAACCCCCGAAGCGCAAGAGATTGTGACACAGTACCAACTAACGGAACGTGCTATTCGGCCGATAACGGAAAAGTTGAATAAAGAGCCAGCATTACAGAAACAAGCGTTACAAAAGTTAGTCGCGTGGCAACAGGCGGAAGAAAGAGGGGAGGAATTACCGTTATCAATACCTCAATTGACAAAACAACTCGTCACGCAACTACTTAACCAAGGTAAAGGTCAAAAGCAAGTATCCGCAACGGCTACACGAAAAGAGGGTTTTGCGCTTGAACCGCAAATGTTGACTAAAAAATTGCAGACAACCACACGATATCTGCAAAAACTAGATTCAAACGTAATAGACAGTATTCATAAGCAATGGGCGCAAGAGCCAAGCTATGAGCATTTTTTAGAAGAGATCAAAAAATTACAACAAGTCTTGAACCAATTATTGCCACCAGATGAATAAAGGTGATAATTATATAGAATTTGAAAAGGATTCATTTTTTATAGTATACATGTGGTATGATTATAGTAAGCGTATAAGGTGAGTTGCAAAAACTTAACGCTTAAGGGCATTAAACTAAGTAATTTCGGCATTTGGTCTTGGAAATAAGCCGTTTAATGCTTAGGAGTTGTTAAATTAGAAGGGTGAAACCTTGTGGTTAAACAACTTATTATGAAAACAAAAACAAATCTGGCAAAGATATTGTATTCAGTTAAAAAATTGTAGATTTGTTTTGATAATAATGTAGTAACCGTGAATAAGTAAAGTTCCAAATCGTTTTTGCACAAGTATAATCACTTAACAAAGGTGATTGGTCAGAAAAAGTGATAAACCTTTTGGAAATTAACTTAGCTAGTTTCATCAAAATAGACTAGCGACACATTCGATTTAAGAGGATTATCATAGAAGATGTCAGGGTCACCCGATAAGTTTGCTCAGTTGCTGACAGAAGCAGTTTACCGTATTCGCAGCTTGGAAGCTAAATCGGTGCGTATTGTGCAGGATGAGCTGGGCTATGCACTTGATAAAAAAGGGGGATCGTCTATTGAACATTGGCGGAAAGGTTTCATTCCCTCTAAACATACCGATGTGGAGTTGTTGGCACGGGAAATCATTGATCGTAGTGATCTGGGTCAAGAATGGCTACATCAATTCTTGATTAGCGCTAACTACCCATATACGGCGCGGTTGTCTGATGAGTTATTTCCACCCGAAATTGATAGGGGTGGGGGGGCAAGTGAAGTAGGGGGGGCACCAACTTGGGAGCAATCGTTACCAGATCCATTAGACGGGCCTTATTATAACAATTTAGCGCCACAGCCGACGCGTTTTATTGGCCGAGAGCGTGAGTTGGCGACGATTGTGGAGCATTTAACGGAAGAGACGAGCCGTTTGGTCACATTAGTTGGCCCTGGGGGGATTGGTAAGACCCGCTTGGCGGTACAGGCCGCCTTACACGTTGTTGATCAAGACAAAAAATTACCCAAAACACATCAGATATTTCGGCATGGTGCTTGTTTTATCTCTTTAGCTAGTTTGCAAACAGCTGATTTTATCGTATCGACCATTGCTGACATTCTAGACTTTTCTTTTTTTAGTGGTGAAGATACAGAAGAGCAATTACTTAGCTTTTTAGCCAATAAAAAAATGTTATTGATTTTTGATAATTTAGAGCATTTTGTGGAAGAAGTTGATCTTTTAGCGAAAATTTTATCACGAGCGCCTGGCGTAAAAATATTAGCAACATCACGTGAAAGGTTAAGTTTGCAAGGGGAGTGGGTCATAGAGGTTCGGGGGTTACAATATCCGCAGATCGATGGCGATCAAATGCCAATTCAGGTGGCACGTATTTTGCGCACTTATGATATTACCGCATCTGGTGATCTTCAAATTGACGCGAATGTGGCGAAAAGTGGTGAGGATGGCGATCACGATGCGGCTGACTATAGTGCGCTACAGCTGTTTTTTCAAAGTGCGAGTCGTGTCTCGTCTACCTTTGAACCGACCGAAACAGATATCCCTTATATTGTCGAAATTTGTCGTTTAGTGGAAGGGATTCCGTTAGCGATTGAGTTAGCGGCTAGTTGGGCACGTGTTTTAACTTGTGAAGAGATTGCGACTGAAATTAGCAAAGGGTATGATTTCTTAGCCACCTCTTGGCGTGATATTCCCGAAAGACATCGCAGTTTGCAAGCAGTTTTTAACTATTCATGGGGTTTATTGTCACCTAAAGAGCAAGATACAATTCGTAAATTGGCTGTATTTGAAAATGGGTTTAATCGTGAAGGGGCTGAATATGTGGCGAATACGAATTTGCATACATTACTGGCCTTAGTTGATAAATCGTTGTTGCAACGCCAGCCTGTCAAGCGTGAAGGGGCTAGTTTGCGTTACGAAATGCATAATTTATTGCAACAGTATGCGCGTGATAAGCTGAAGGCGCAAAAAGAAGAAGAAGAGGAAACGCGAGGGCGTTTATGTAGTTATTTTGGTGATGTGTTAAATAAAAATCGCCCTTATTTGCGGAGCCAAAAGCAAACGGAAATATTAGAAGCAATTAGTGAGGATATGGAAAATATTCGTGCTGGTTGGAATTGGGCTGTTTCGCATAAGCTTTATCGCGAATTGAACAATTATGAGGAAGGGTTGTTTTACTTTTATGACACGCGCAGTTGGGTCCAAGAGGGTGAAGAAGCTTTTCGGGTAGCCTTGAATACGTTGAATGTGGTGGTGGCGGAAAATGCGACAGAAGAGATACAAGCCCTTCAAGGGAAGGTGCAGGCACGGTTAGGCCGTTTTTGTTATCGTATGGGGGATTATGAGCAGGCGCGTTTGCTTTTACAGTTGGCTTTATCGATTGCGCAACAGTATGATATTGCGCATGAAGTGGCTTTTTGTCTCAATCATTTAGGCAATGTGGCGCGACGTTTGAATGAGTATACGGAAGCACAGCAATTGTGTAATCAAGCTTTGATTATTTGCCGTGCGAAAAACTTTAATTGGGGGAAGGCCGAGGCGTTGCAAATATTAGGCGATGTGGCCGAAGAAGCTAGTGGCGATTATGAAGAGTCGAAACGGCTACATCAAGAGGGTTTGGCCATTAGTAAAGAGCTCGGTGATCAGCGTGGTATTGCGGCGTCACTCAATAAACTTGGTTATTTGTATTGGCACCTTGGTGATTATGAGTTAGCACAACAAAATTGTGCGGAAAGTTTGCGCATTTGCCAAGATGTGGGGGATCGTTGGGGGTTGTCGATGACATTGAAAAACCTAGGTAATATTGCTTGGGCACAAGGCAATAATGAACAAGCGACTGATTATTACTCGGCCGGTCTAACGATTAGTCGAGAAATAGGTCATAAATGGGGCGTGGCTGTTTTTTATAATAATTTAGGCAATGTTGCTTGGCGTGAAGAACGATATGAGGATGCGGAAAAATTATGCCAACAAAGTTTACAACTGTGGCGTGAAATGAAATTTCAAGCAGGGATGGCTGGTTCATTAGACACATTGGCCAGTATTTCCCGGGCTATGGGCAATTTGCAAGCATCGCAAAAATATCATCAAGAAGCGTTGCAAATATCGATTGATATACAAGCGATTCCGTTGGCGTTAGAGATTTTGAGTGGTTTAGTTGTGTTATTGCAAGAACAAAATGAAGATGTATTAGCGGTTAAAATCTTGTCATTTGTGCTACAACATTCGGCGGCGGATCAAGTGACGAAAGATAAAGCCAATACATTGTTAGCTGGGTTGGCGACACAGCTATCTCCCAGCATGTTTGCGCAGGCACAGAAAGATGGCCGAGTTTGGACGCTTAATGCGATTGCGCAGGCGTTAATGGAAAAAGTAAATAATTTTGGGTAAGCAAAGTGGGTTTCTTTTAAATTAGGTAAGCAATCACGTTATATTTTGAAGCATGCGTGATAGGTCATCTTGACTAGGGGGTTTGGGCAAATAATCGTCTATGGTACCAGTATCAAGTAATGATTCTAATCGTTTTGGGGGGTAGCCACTCATAAGCACAATATAAAGTTCTGGTTGTAATTGGCGTGCTTTATTAGCTAACTCTGGCCCATTCAATAAGGGCATCTGATAATCTGTAATTAAAATATCATACTGGTTGTTTTCTAAAATGGTTAAGGCTTCTTGCCCATTTACCGCTTTATCGACAGTGACATGTGCGTATTCAGCTAACATTCGTTGAATAACCATGACAACAATGCGGTTATCATCAGCAATTAATATACGGATAGAGTTGGTGGGATGGTTGTTATTTGTTTTACTCATGTCGTACTATGCGAAATGTTTTGGCTGATAATCATATCTAACAGAACTTTTTGACCATACATAACGTTTATTTCTGGTTCTCGGTTGATGAAACCCATAGATATTCTGAATCACCAAGAGCTGATTGGCCCGTGGCGACAGTTAACCAAAAGGATTCTGAACTGTTATCTTTTGGTTTAGCTGAGCCCCATACTTGAGCCCCGTTGATGGTAAAGTTTTTAGGGACATCGGTTGAAATATTGTATTGAGATAATAGTTCATCCGATATATTGTATTGATTGTTATTGTTGTCAGTAATTTGTGCCATAATTGAACCCCTTTTGTGTGTTGATAAGTATAGGTTTGTGATTTTAGATACTTATTTATCATCTTTATTTAATAGAGTGTAACCGAAATAATCTAGAGTGGGAAGTGCCACATGCTGTTAGCTTATAAGTGGATTCCGGTGCAGGCCGGAATGACATATTCGCGAAGTAATCTTTTGTTGATAGCTTATACATGATAAACATGCCCTTCATATGCGGGAATAAGATCGAAATTTAGCGCTACCTCGCTTTGTGCTCTATACATAAGATTATCCATAAAAGCATCATTATGCCGTGGATCGTAATGAAATGGTAACATACGTGCGGCTTGGACGGCATTGGCGTAATGACAAGCATCGTGTAATGAAGAGTGTCCCCAACCAATATGATGGGGATACTCTTCAGGACTGTATTGGGCATCATGGATGAGTAAATCGACATTATTGGCTATTTTGTAACCTGATAACCAATCGACACTTAATGGATAGGTTGTGCCTAAGGCTGGTTCATGATCAGGAATGTAAGCAATTGATTTTGATTGTGACGTAATCCGATACCCAACTGTGGGACCTGGATGGCAAATAAACTCACCCATAATGGTGAATTCACCAATTGTAAAAGGTGTGTGGGGGATTTCGTGGATAGTTAGTTTACATGGTAATTCCATTAAGCGCACAGGGAATAGGGGAGGGGACATGTAGCGGCCGAGTCTGGCTGATAAACGAACAATGTGACTAGCTGGCCCCCAGATGTGGACATGTGTGCGTGGATTGTATAGTGGTCCAAAAAAGCCTAAGCCTTGAATATGATCCATGTGTAAATGTGTTAATAATAAATGGATTTCAGTCAAGTTTGGATCTAAAGCGGTACTTAATAGGCGAATACCAGTACCAGCATCTAGTATTAGCAGTGTACCATCTTGGCCACGCACCTCGACACAAGCGGTGTTACCACCATATTTGACTGTATCTAAGCCTGGGGTCGCTAACGACCCACGTGTACCCCATAGTTTTAATGCGATCATTCTGCCTCAACTTGACTTTCGACTATAACTAATACACCAAAGAAATGATAAGTTTGCCCTAATAGGGGAATACAAGAGATAGTTAAGCATTGTTTGTTTTGATTAATTGTTTCAAGCCATAATTGTTGATTAATTAGCTTTTCTGTTCTTAGACTAACCAAAAAAGGGTTGTTATGCTCGACCAGTTTATTACCATCTTTGTCACGAAAGGTCATTAAGGTCGACCATTCAGCATAAGTTAATACCCCTGTTTCGTCATATCTTTGTCCCAAAATGCGCTCGGCCAAGGTATTAAAATAGATCAAATCGGCTTGTGGATTGATAAGAAACATCGGTATCGCTAAACTACTAGCTAAATGCCGTGCTAATATAACCTCTAACTCTTTTGGGTACGTCATAATATGTATTCCTTCAAAACATTGCTCATCCTATCTAATTGTGACATTGTTTTACTGGGTTGTCTAGTAAATCGTGGTCCATGTAAGTGAAAGCCCATATCGTTTAGGCACAAATATTGTTGCCTAACAGAGGTGATTGATGAGAAAAGTAAGAAAGTTGGCTAGAAATTAATTTACAGGGGGAACTTCTTGTTCAAAACGTGTCCCCTCGGCCGTCACACGCAAAATGAAAACGGTCCGTGCTGGATCCCCGCCATCGATATATTGAATCGTTCCCGTCACGCCCTCAAATAATTCCCCTGCCCGCAAACCCCGCTGAATATCAGCTGGCTCAATACCACCCCCAATCCGCATCCCAGCCACTAAGAGCCCAATCGAATCATACGCCGCCGCCGCACCCTCTTCCGGCACCTGGCCATAACGGGCCACATACCGCTCAATAAATAAACTCCCCAAGCCAGTCTCAATGGCTGGATCCCATAGCTTACTGAAAAAAGCGCCAGCTAAAGCTGGCTCATTCTGTAAAACAGCCCCATCCCATGCGTCGCCGCCCAGTATAGTCGCTTCAATGCCTAAATTCCGCGCCTGAGTCGCTTGCAGGGGCACATCATTCAGATAGTTAGGCAAAAACAAAACATCGGCCTTAGACGCCGAAATTCGCTCTAGTTGGGGGCGGAAATCATTGTTAACATCAGTTGTATAACTTTCAAAGGCAACGACTTGGCCACCAAGTTGTTCAAACCCATCTCGAAACGATTCAGCTAGACCACGGTTATAATCACTGGCTATATCATATAAAACAGCCGCGCGCTCGGCCAACAGTACCTCATGCCCAAACCGGGCCAAGACCTCTCCCTGAAATGTATCCGTAAAGGGTACCCGAAAAACATAACTCTTATCGCGCGTCGTTTCTGGATTCGTTGATTTTGCTGATATTAAAGGAATGCCCGCCGCCTCCGCGATCTGGGCGACCGGTATCGCATTACGACTCAAGGGTAAGCCGACTAAAGCAACCACTTTTTCTTGATTGATTAAACGCTCTGCTTCGGCTACCGCTGTTTGGGCATTATCTTGATTATTTGCCACCACTAACTCAAGCAGATACCGTTCGCCATCAATCAAGACGCCCCCTTCCTCATTAACCACCGCCGCAGCTAACTCAATCCCTTCTAATGTTGGCCGTCCATGTGTCGCGACTAGGTCACCACTCAAGGGGACTAACACCCCAATCCGTACAGTTTGCTCTGTTTGCGCTTGACAGCCCCATAAGCTTAGGCACAATACCAGTATTAGCCCCCAAACGGTTATCTTTACGCGTCCAGCATCATTTGTGCTCATTTTCTGTAACCTCCAACCGTTACTGTGGTTTATTTTTCGACTAATGCTAATTTTACGTTTAAATTTGCAGGAGTCACATCAGCTAGGCGTAAAGAGGGGAAGGTGGCTTGGCCGTATTGGTCGAGGGGGGTGGTGGCTTGGTAGGTGCCCCAATTGATTGTGGCTTGTATGGGTGGTAGTAGGGGGGTGTCGAGGGGGACAGCGATCAGAAAGAGGGTGACTTCGCCTACATTTTGTAAGGTTGCATCTAAACTCATTTCCCAAGCAATTTCGTTTAGTTCGAAATTTGCTTCAAGGAGGGGGATGGTGGTATTAGAGAGTAAATTATTTTGGCGCCAGTTGGGGGTGAGTTGTAATGTGGGTTGGAGATAACTAGCGGCGAGGTCCCATTGAGCGGTGAGGGAGGTGATATGGGCTTTGATTTTGTCGACAGCGGTTTGTTTCGTGGGTAAAAAAGTTAAATCGGGTGGGGGGAGGTGGGGTAATGCTTCTGGGGGCATATGTAACGCATTGATGGCGTCATAATACATATGACGTAAAGTGTCATCTTGTTTGAGTTGGTCTTGGAGGTAGGGGGTAAGTGGTTTATCCTCTAGGAGTAGAGATAGCACTCGTTCTAATATTGTATTGCGATTCATACTCTTATCAACTGGCTGAGCGTTTAACGAATTATCGTTAACTTGATTATCCTTACTCATCTTTATGCCCTTCTTTTTCCAAAATTTTGCGTAATGATTGGATGGCATCGTGATGCCGTTTGTATAGTGTGTTTTTGGAGATGGTTGTTTGTTGAGATATGGCGCCAAACGTTTGTCCCTTGAGATAGTGGGCGATAATCACCTCTTGTTGTGGGGGTGTTAATTGTTTTAAGTAATGATTGATCAAATCTTTTTGAGCTACCTGTTTCTCTACATTTGTATCGTGCTCGATGAGGTATAAGGTGTCTAAAATCTCATTCAGATCGGCCGAGGCGGTTTTGACTAGATGCTTTTGTTTTCTCATGAATTTGTAGAGGGTGAACTTAGTCAGTGTATAAGCCCAAGCATCGAACACAACATCATAAGTGTAATCAGCTTTTAAAAGGTTGATAGATACTTCTTGGGCGATGTCAATGGTATATTGATGATGTTCATGAGGCGATAACGACCAGTTATAGAGCAAACTATAAGCCCATTTACGTATTTTGGTGCACATCACCTGCCAAGTGGCCGTATCGTGGTCTATTTGTAAGGATTTGATGAAGGGGGCGTATTGGTCATAGTAGTAGACAATGTTGTCAAGATATTGTTTTAAAGTGTGGTGCTTATTGGCATTGAGAAAGGTTGTATGTCGATTTTTTGGGATATTGCATTTAACAATTCGGTGAATCTCTTGGGCGACGGCATCCCCTTTATCTTTAGCGATTTGGTTGATAATGGGCTCAATTTGAGCGAGGATGTCATCGTTATTATGAGTCATGAGTGGTTTTCCGATAGTAATTTATATGAAATATGGTAGCACAGGTAAGAATTTGTTACAAATCAGGTATAAGGGTAGTAAGAGGTGTTAGTTGGGCTCTCGTGAAAAAAGGGGTATCAAAGCAAAGGTTTTGATACCCTTTTGCTTTTTTAGGCCAATAACTATTTTAGGGCAAGCCGATAGATTGAAAACCGGCCCAATTACCGATTGGGTGTTGATGGTGTAGTTGGCGTTGTGTGAGGGCTAAGGCGAGGGCGGGTTGTTGGCCAGTGGTTAACTGTTGATAAAATGTCTGGATGATGTGGGGGGCGAACTCATCGGGGAGGGGCCATAAGCTCCCGATGACGGTTTGGGTGCCAGCGGTTAAGCAGGTATTGACGATGCCTAGCATTTCATCACCGGCGTGGCGTAAACTTTGCAAGCCTTGACAGGCGGAAAGGGTAACTAATGGGGGGAGGGGGGCTAAGGATTCTAACTCATTTAGCCAGACATCTTGGTCGAATAGAGCGATACCACTTAGACGGCCGCTCACTTTATCGACAAAGGCGTGGGTGGCGATGTGCCAAAAGTCATATTGGTGGCGCGTTTGTTTTTGTAGATTGGGCCAAGTGGCAGCAGTATCGGTTAGGGTGTGGGTAGGGGTGGGTAGGGTGTGGTGAAGGGTGTTTATTTCGTGGGCAACGGCCGTTAACGGTGGATGATACATCTTATCAAAATGGGAAACACCTAATAATAGACCATGGTCGAACTGAGTTCTCCGCTGTGGATGCTTTTGCCACAAGGAGAGTAATGATTGCCAAGAAGGGACAATGGTGGGAATGGCTTGTGTGACCAAAGGGGCATCGGGGGTGAGCATGAGGGCCGACCACGGAATTTGGTGTAAGTTGTGGTGAGGGGCGATAAAGAGATGGGTGTTGGGGGTGAGGTAATGGTGCAATTGAGGGGGAAGAAGCCAAGTGGCCAGACGGCTTAAGGCTTGATGGGTACGGCTTGATTGGCATCGTTGTTGAATGACAGCGCGTAGGGCCAGTTGGATGGAACCATTCATTTTTTGTTGGTGTAGATAGAGGTTGTCGGGGGTTAGGAGGAGGCAGATTAAGGTATCGTCGTGCAGATAGTAGTTGAGGGCGGCCCATTGGGAGGTGAAATGGGTATTGAAGTAGGTTTGGAGTGTATCTAGGTTGAAGGCGGGTAAAAAGTTTGGGGGGAGCTGGCCCCGTTGTTCCCGTTCAAATTGGGCTAGCTGTTGTTGGTATAGGCTGATTTTTTGGTGGAATTTTTGATGTAGTTGTTGGTTGTTGGGAAGGGGGTCGTGTTGGCTGGCTTGTAACTTTTCTTGGAGCCAGCGGATATCAGCGACCAAGTTTTGTAAGGCGGGGGGGAGTTGGGATTGTAGTTGCCATGGATTATGGATATTACGGTAAACAGTTTGGGCTTTGCTTTCTTCGATAAATTGCAAGGTGGTGTTGAGGTCGCCGATTTGGGTGAGTTGGGTGACGGCATGATTTAATTGTTGTTCGGTTTGGGCGTTGAACAGGCCGGCGAGGGCGGGTTGCCAGATGTTGCGACGGAGGTGGCCGAGGGTGGTGAGCATTGTTTGGTAGTAGTGTAAGCTTTGGGGCTGGTTTTTTTGTTGATAGGCGGCCGAGGCAAGTTCAAGTTCCAAGCGCCATTTGATTTCGGGGGCATCATTAGCGATTAAGGTGAGTGCTTGGTGCCAAGTGGTCTGGGCGGTGGTCAATTGGGCTTGGGCGGCAAGGATTTGGCCGTAGATTAGCAAGCTTTTGGCTTTTTCGGTGATCATGTTATTGGTGGTGAAGATATCGAGAGCGATTTGCAGATGGGTGAGGGCGTGATCGTATTCGCCTTGGGATAAAGAAAGTTCACTTTGGGTACGGGCGATGGTAGCGATGAGCAAAGGGATGTTTTGTGTTTGGGCCAGTTGTTGTGCTTGGCGTAAATAGTGGGCCTGTTTCTCGGTATCGGGACTGATTTCAGCTTGTAAAATGTAAAGTTGGGGGAGCCATTCTTGATGTCCAAGCTGTTGATATAGTTGTTCCGTAATGGTGAGGTAGTGGGCGGCTTGTTCTTGGTGGTTAAGTTGGAGCCATAATTGGGCTAGACGCCAGCTGGCGGCGGCTAAACGGTAGTTATTATTGAGTTCATCGAATTGACGGTAGGCGGTTTCGAGGGCGTTTAGGGCTTGTTGATAATGGCCTTGGGCGAGATAGATGTCGCCTTGATTCATGAGGGCGACTGATGGTAGCCAACGATTGCCGACTTGTTTGAATTTGGCCTCGGCTTGGCGCAGATAGTCTAAGCTGGGGGCGAGTTCGCCTTTAAATTGCAGGAGTTGGGCCGAGGTGTTTAAGTTACTGGCGAGTAAGCCGGGGATTTGATATTTTTGGTAAACTTGACGTGATTGGGCGGCGAGATCTGACGCTGTGGTAAGGGACCCGTTGTAACTGTAGACTTTAACCAACCCTTCTTGGCATTGGGCTTGCCATAAAGGTAAGTTGGCTTGGTTGAAGATAGTTAGGGCTTGGGTAAATAGTTGGGTAGCGGTATGATAATCCCCTTGGTGTTGCATGAGGATATGGGCTTGTTGAAAGGCAATCATGGCATCAAGCACGGGGGTGGGCAGGGGGGCTGTGAGGTGGCGGGCTTGCTGGAGGAGTTGATTGGCATGGTCGTAATTGGCTTGAATACGGGCTAAACGGGCTTGGGTATAAAAAATTAAGACAAGGCCGATGGGGTCATCAAGTTGGGTGAATTCGGTGTGGGCGAGAGTCAGCTGTTGGTCGGCGAGGGTGGGTTGGCCAATAAGTAGATAGGCCATGGCTAGAGATTGTCGACAGTAAGGGAGCCAAGGCATTAAATGATGTTGTTCGAGGCTGGTTAGGGCTTGTTCGAGCTGGTTGGCGACGGTGGTGAACGGGGCATGGAGCCATGGTTGCGCGTAAAGTTGCCAAGTTGAGGCGGCCGTCCAAGCGGGCATATTGAGTTGTTCGAAGAGTGATTGGGCGTGGTTGAGAGGTGGGGCAAGGAGGTCGGGGCGTGTCCAAGCGTTGGCGGCGCGGCCGAGGTGCCAACTGGCTTGGGCTTGGAGGCGGGTATCGGTGGTTTGTTGGGCGGCGAGGACGAGGAGTTTGTTGAGTGTCCAGCTATAGCGGGGGGTTTGGTATTGGTGGTTGAGGGCGATTTGGTTGAGGTGGTTAAACAGGGTGGGGGTGAGGGGGGGGAGGGTGGTGGCCGAGGCGTGGTTAAGGGTGAGGGGGGTATGGCTTATTTTTTGGGCATAGTGTAGGTATATTTCGTGAGCGGTAGGTGTCATTGTCTGGATATTTCCGGTTAGGTGAGCTGGGTAGTCGTTGGTATTGATTTTGACCTAAATTGATTGATTTGACAAGGGGTAGCACTTTCGTTTATTGGTTTATGTTATACTGATGTGGTATCGTTTGATACAATGAAAGAATGTTTATATGTTGGGGTTGACGATTAATTGTTATGATTCAAATTCCTGGTTATACACTCCAGAGTGAGATTTATCATAGTCCACAATCAGATATTTGGCGGGGGAAGGCAGAGACTGATGGGCAAACGGTAATTTTGAAGATTGTGCCTAAGCGTGAGCCGTGGGCCGATATTTTGCGTTGGTTTCAGCGGGAGTTTGAGTTAACACGGTCGTTGACTTTGCCGGTGGTGGTGCAAGCGTATGATTTTATCATTACAGATGAGCTGGCTTGTATGGTATTGGAAGATTTTGGGGGAACGGCACTGAATCGGTTGGATTTCTCTTTTTACACGATTGAGCGTTTTTTAGAGGTGGTGATGCAGGCGACGCAGGCGTTGGGTCATTTGCATGAGCAACATATTATTCATAAGGATATTAATCCGGCTAATATTTTAATAAATGTGGAGACGAATCAGCTTAAGATTGCTGATTTGGGTATTGCGACGCAGTTATCGCGGGAGGCGCCGCTCTTGCGGGCGCCGGAATCGTTGGAGGGGACGTTGGCCTATATTTCGCCGGAGCAGACGGGGCGGATGAATCGGGCGCTGGATTATCGGACTGATTTTTACTCATTGGGGGTGATGTGTTACGAGTTATTGACGGGGCAGTTGCCGTTTCCGGAGGAGGATCCGTTGACGTTGATTCATCATCATCTGGCACAACGGCCGTTACCCCCCCATCTCCTCAACCCTGACATCCCTGAACAGATTAGTGCCATCATCCTGAAATTGATGGCTAAAAGCGCGGATGAACGGTATCAATCGACACAAGGGTTATGGCATGATTGGCGCAAATGCCAACAACAGTATCGGACGGGGCAAACGATTGCGTCGTTTCCATTGGGGGAGCATGATCATACGGGGAAGTTGCAGATTCCACAGGTGCTTTATGGGCGAGCGGTGGATGTGGAACAGTTGATGACGATCTTTAAGCGGGTGAGTAAAGGGGGGCGAGAGTTGGTGTTTGTGACGGGGCCATCGGGGATAGGGAAGTCGGCGGTGGTACGGGAATTATACAAGCCGATTACGCGACAAAAAGGGTTTTTCTTGAGTGGTAAGTTTGATCAATTCCAGCGTAACATACCGTATACGGCGATTATTCAGGCGTTTCGGGGGTTGGTGCGGCAGTTGTTGGCTGGTACAGATGAGGTGGTGGCCGAGTGGCGACGTAAGGTGGAAGCGGTGGTGGGAGAGAATGGGGCGGTTTTGTTGGAGGTGTGGCCGGAGTTGGAGTTGTTGTTAGGGCCGCAGAAGGAGATGCGGGAGTTGCCGCCGGCCGAGACGGAGAATCGGTTTAAGTTGATTTTGCAAAATTTTGTCCATTTGTTTGCCCAAGAAGCGCATCCGTTGGTGCTGTTCTTAGATGATGTCCAATGGGCTGATACGGCGTCGCTTAAATTTTTGGAGATGTTGAGCACAGATGTTGATAACGAATATTTGTTGTTGATTGGGGCTTATCGGGACAATGAGGTGGCGGTGGGGCATCCGTTGCTTCATATGCAGGGGCGGTTGCGGGAGGAGGGGGTGGCGATGACGATGATGCCGTTGGCCCCCTTGACATTGGCTGATGTGACCCAGTTTTTGAGTGATACGATTGACCAGACGGCGCAAGAGGTTCATTTGTTGGCGGTGCTGTTGTTAGCGAAGACGGCGGGGAATCCGTTTTTCTTGAACGAGTTTTTGCAGGCATTGTATCATGAGAAGTTGTTATATTTTGATCATGATGAGCGGCGATGGTTGTGGGATTTGGCGGAGATTGAGCGACAATATTTAACGCATACGGTGTTAGATTTGGTGGCGAACAAGTTGGCATTATTGGATGAGGCGGCACAATCATTTTTGGCGACGGCGGCCTGTATCGGCAATCAGTTTGATTTGCATACGTTGGCGGTGGTGGTGGAGGAGCCGGACGGGGTGGTGGCGCGGGCGTTGCATACGGCGGCGCAGATTGGGTTGTTGCATCCGTTGAGTGAGGATTATAAGTTGGCGGAGTTGGGTGGGGGGGATGATGAGTGGCATGTGCGTTATCAGTTTGCGCATGATCGGGTTCAGCAGGCGGTGTATGGACGTTTGGGTAGGGCGGAGGTGGCGACGACCCATTATTCGATTGGTCAGCATTGGTTGGCGGCGATGACGGCGGCGGAGCAGGAGCTGTATCTGTTTGATATTGTTAATCAGTTTAATCAGGCGCAGGGGTTATTGAGTGCTGAGGAGCGGTTGATCGTGGCGCGGTTGAATTTGGAGGCGGGGCATCGGGCGAAGGGGGCGGTGGCGTATGATCAGGCGATGATTTATTTAGAGGCGGGGTTGGCGTTGGTGGGGGAGAGGTGGGAGGATGAGTATGAGTTGGTCTTGGCGTTGCATACGGAGGCGGCCGAGGGGGCGTATTTGGCGGGGGATTTGGCCGAGATGGAGCGGTTGGCGGGGGTGATTGTGGCCGAGGCGCGGCAGTTGTTAGACACAGTGGCGTTACAAGAGATTCGGATTCAGGCGTTGATGGTGCAACAGCAGTTAGAGGAGGGGATTGTGTATGCGTTGGGGGTGTTGGCGCAGTTTGGGTTTGAGCTACCGACGGTGCCACAAGGGCATCATTTGGCGATTGAATTGGGGCGGACGTTGTGGGCATTGCGGGGTGTGGAACCGATGGGGTTGCGGGAACGGCCGTTAATGACCGACCCGACCCAACTAGCGATCGCCCGCATCGCTTCCAGTATTTACGCTGGCTGTTATTTAGTCAATATCAATCTGTTTTTAATCTTGATTTTCAAGATGGTGCGCTTGTCATTACAGTATGGGAATACCGCTTCCTCCGCGTTTGCTTATGCGGGGATGGGCATTGTCTATTGTGGTGTGTTGCAACAGCCGGCCAAAGGGTATGCGTTTGGGCAGTTAGGGTTGGCGTTGATGGATGATTTGCAGGCGGTTAATCAAGAGGCGCGGATACGATTTGTTTTTAATACGTTTATTCGGCATTGGCAAGAGCCAGCGGTGATGGCGATTGGGGATTTGCACGAATCGTTCCAAGCGGGTTTGGCGGTGGGAGATATTGAGTATGCGAGCTATTCTCTGTTTTCCCATTTCACGTTCCGTTTTTATACAGGGCAATCGTTGACTGCGTTGACACAAGATATTCCCGATTATCATTATTTATTAGCCCAGTTCAATCAAGAAACGACGATGGAATGGTTGCAGTTGTATCAGCAAGTGGCGGCGAATTGGCAGGGGCAGGGGAATGAGGACCCGTATCTGTTGGTGGGGGATTATTATGATGAGGTGAAGATGTTGCCGGTTCATGAAGAACGGCAAGATATACCGGCGTTGATACCGATTTATTTTACGAAGATGGCGTTGGCGTATGGGTTGGAGGATTATGAGCGGGCGTGGCTGTATGTACAGAAGTGTGATGAGTTGGTGCGTCAGGCGGTGGCGTTGTTTATGCAGCCGTTTTATTATTTTTATGATTGTTTGATCTGTGTGGCGCTGTTGAGGCAGGAGGGGACGACGTTGGCCGAGCGGCGGCGGTGGCGCTGGCGGTTGCGGAAAAGTCGGTGGACATTGCGACGGATGGCTGGTTTTGTGGCGGCAAATAATGGGCATCGGTGGCATTTGGTGATGGCGGAAACGGCCGTTATGCGCGGACAACCAGAAAAAGCACGCCCCCATTACGAAGAAGCGTTACGCTTGGCGATTGAGAATCAGTTTACACAAGATGTCGGTTTAATCGCTTTTCGGGCTTTTCGCTTTTATGAGGAGCGGCAACCGCAAGTGGCTGATTTTTATTTAGAGCAAGCGTATCAAGCGTATCAGCAATGGGGGGCGTATCTATTGACCGGTTGGCTAGAGGAACAATACCCACAATTGCGGCCCCAACGAAGGATGACCACAACAAGTGGGCGGACGCGCCATACGACGGGTGGGGCGCCTCGCTTGACGACGACAGATACGAGTAGTAGTTTGGCTTTGGATTTGAATAGTGCGTTGAAGGCGTCACAAAGTTTGTCTGGGGAGATTGTGTTAGAGAAGTTATTGGCCCAATTGATGAAAATTGTGATTGAGAATGCGGGGGCACAACATGGGTTTTTGTTGTTAGAGGAGCGGGGGAAGTGGGTGATTGCGGCGACGGAATATTTGGCTGGTGAGGGGGTTGAGGTCGCGTTGCCTTTGCCGTTAGAGCAAATGCGGCCAACGGAGTATGTGCCGTTATCGGTGGTGCAGTATGTGTTGCGGACGCATGAGCATGTGGTGTTATCGGAGGCGCGGACGGATGATGTCTTTATGGATGATCCCTATATTCGTCAGCGCCAGCCGCAATCCGTTTTGTGTGCGCCGTTGTTGCGGGGGGGGAAGTTGGCAGGGATTTTGTATTTGGAGAATAATTTGACAGCGGGGGCGTTTACGGCCGAGCGGTTGCAGATGTTGAACTTGTTGGCGGCGCAGGCGGCGATTTCGTTGGAGAATGCGCGGTTGTATGAGAATTTAACGGCCGTTAACCGAGCATACGAACGGTTTGTCCCCAACCAATTCTTAAGTTACTTAGGCAAGGCAAGCATCGTTGATGTGGAATTAGGGGATAACATTGCCAAAGAGATGAGCATCTTCTTTGCTGATATTCGCAACTTTACGAAAATGTCGGAGAAGATGACACCGGCGGAGAATTTCCAATTTGTGAATGCGTTATTGCACCGGATTGAACCGTTGGTGATTGCTCATGATGGTTTTATTGATAAGTATATTGGGGATGGGGTGATGGCGCTGTTCCCGCATGATGCCAATGATGCGGTCCGCAGTGGGATAGCGATTTTGCAGAGATTACAAGAGTATAATCTGCTGCGCCTTGAGCGCGGACGGCAGACGGTGGCGGTAGGTATTGGTATTCACACCGGTTTGTTGATGATGGGGACGATTGGGGGGCATCAGCGGATGGATAGCACCGTGATTAGTGACGCGGTTAATTTAGCGGCGCGGGTGGAGCAGTTGACGAAACAGTATGGGGTATCTTTGTTGGTGACGGCAGACACATATGAGCAGCTGGAGATGGAGAACAAGGTGTATAGTCGGTTGGTGGATAAGGTAGTGGTGAAGGGGCGGACCCAGCCGGTGGAGATTTATGAGATTTATGCGGGGGATGAGGTTGAATTGCGTGATATCAAGCATCAACATCAGGACACATTTCATCGTTTGGTGCGGGCATATCATGATGAGGCGTATGACGAGGCGCGCGAGATTTTAGAGACGTTAAGCGATGTGGTCGCAGAAGATCGGCCGTTGCAATATTATCGACAGCTATTGCCTATAAGATAAAGATTGGAGGAGAGATGGATTGAAGCCTTTTTGGATACAAGTTGTATCGTTAGGCGTCTGGTCATTGTTGTTTCTCTGATTTAAACGTTTTATAATCATTTAAAAGTCGTATTATACAGATAAACAATAAATATTATGTCATTACCAACACAATCATTGGATCATATCAAGACGATATTAGAAGCTGTTCCGGCGGCGATTATTACGATCGATGTTCATTATCAGATTATTTTTGTTAATCCGGCAGTGGAAGAGATGTTTGGGTATACGGCGGATGAATTGATTGGCGAGCCGTTGAATATTTTGTTGCCGGAGCGGTATCATAGTACGCATGGTGAGTATATCAAGGAGTTTGGGGAAACGGCCGTTGGCCCCCGGTTGATGCATCCACAAACTGATTTTGTGGGGCGGCGTCGTGATGGGACCGTTTTTCCGATTCAGACGACGTTGTCACACACGCAAGTGCGAGACGAGCGGTATTATACGGCGATTGTTTATGATATGACGCGCCAGCAGGAGCAGAAGGAAGCGTTGCGGCATGAGGCGGAACGGGTGGAGCAAGCGTTGCAGGTAGCCCAGTTAGGGCTATGGGAGTGGGATTTGGTGAGCCAAGCGTTGAGTTGGTCAGAGAATATGTATGAGATATACGGGATTACGCCAGCGCAATTTACGGGACGAATTGATGATTATATCGATTTTTTGCATATTGATGATCGGCAAGCGTATCGGGAATATTTGACGAAGATTTTAGCGGTGCAAAAAGGGGGGGATAAGAAGCGTGATAGTGACCGAAATCAGTTTCGGATAGTGCAGCCAGATGGTTCGGTGCGGTATGTGATGGAGGTCATGAATCTTTTTTTTGATGAGCATGATGCGCCGATACGTATTATGGGTACATTGGTCGATATTACGGCGCAAAAACAGGTTGAACGGGAGTTGCAGGCGTATCGATATCATCTGGAAGAGTTGGTTGAGGAGCGGACTAAGCAGTTAAGAGCAAGCCAAGAAAAGTTACATCAACAGTATAAGAGTATTCCCATACCAACCTATACTTGGCAAAAGCAAGGGGATGAGTTTTATCTGACCAATTATAATGATGCGGCGGAAGATATTACGGCGGGACATATTAGTGAGATTGTGGGTATCAGCTTAAATCAGATGTATCAAGAGATACGGCCAGATATTATTGATGATGTTTGGCGCTGTTTGGGAACACAGCAGTCGTTTACGCGGGAGATGTCGTATCATTTTCAAAGTACGGGTCGGAAGACGTATTTAAAGGTACATTATGCGTATGCGGCGCCAGATACGGTATTGACCCATACGGAAGATATTACGGAGAGTAAAGAGACGGAAAAGGCGTTGAAGCGGAGCGAGGCGCGTTATCGGACGTTGTTTAAGACGATGGTGCAAGGGGTTGTGTATTATGACGAGACGGGTCGAATTATTTCAGCCAATCCGGCGGCGGAGCGTATTTTAGGGTTGACGTTTGAGCAGATGATTGGGAAAACGTCGATGGATCCACGTTGGCGGCCGATTCATGAAGATGGGACTGCTTTTCCGGGGGATACACATCCGGCGGTGGTGGCATTGGAGACGGGTGAGCCGGTTTATGATGTGGTGATGGGGGTGTTTAATCCCAAATTGGAGGGGTATACATGGATTAATATTAATGCGATCCCCCATTTTTACGAGGGTGAGAAGGTACCATATCAGGTATATGCGACTTTTGAGGATATTACGCCGCGGAAGGAGGCGGAGTTTATTTTGCGGGAGGCGAAGGAGGCAGCCGAGGCGGCCAATCAGGCGAAAAGCTCTTTCTTGGCCAATATGAGTCATGAATTAAGGACACCCTTGAATGCGATTATCGGTTTTACCCAGCTAATGGAGCGGGATCACCAGCTAACGGATGGTCAACGGGCTCATTTAGAGGTGATTGGACGGAGTGGAGAGCATTTGTTGACCTTGATTAATGATGTGTTGCAAATCTCAAAAATCGAGGCAGGGCGGACAACGTTAAATGAACAATGTTTTGATCTGTATCAATTGTTGGCAACATTAGTGGCGACGATGCAGTTGCGGGCACAACGGAAAGATTTGTATTTGAGGATGGAGCGGGAACCGAATGTGCCCCAATATATTTTTGCTGATGATGGTAAATTACGGCAAGTGTTGATGAATTTATTAAGCAATGCGATTCGTTTTACCAATGAGGGTGGGGTTACCGTTCGGGTGTCGATAGAACGGATTAAACAGCAGAAGTATATGAATATTCAGTTTGATGTGATTGATACGGGGGTGGGGATTGCGGCCGAGGATATGCCGTTATTATTTGAACCGTTTATGCAAACAGATAGTGGTCGCTGGTTGCAAGAGGGGACCGGCTTAGGTTTGCCGATTAGCAAGCAGTTTGTGCAGATGATGGGGGGGCATATAACGGTGCGTAGCCGTCAAGGGCAGGGGGCGACATTTTCTTTTTATATCCGGGCTAATCCAGTTGACGATTTGAGCAGTGGTGTGAGGGCAAGCAAGCACATTGTGCGACAGTTGGCAGAAAACCAACCATTGTTCAAGATTTTAGTAGCGGAAGATCAGCCTGATGTACGGTATATGGTGCAGGAAGTATTGTCACAGGTTGGGTTTACGGTGCAAACGGCGTCACACGGCCGCGAAGCGGTGATTTTGTTTGAAAAATGGGGACCGGATCTGATACTTATGGATATTCGGATGCCGATTTTGGATGGGATAACAGCGACTAAGTTGATCCGCGAGATGCCCCAAGGCAAAGATGTGGTTGTTATCGCTTTAACGGCGAGTGCTTTTGAAGAGGAACGACATGAAATTTTGTCATCGGGGTTTGATGATTTTGTACGTAAACCTTATCATGAAACGGATTTGTTTCATGTTATCGGCCAGCATTTAGATGTTGTTTATGTATATGATGATGATACGAAGCCGCGTAGTGATGAAGATGAACTAAGGCCCTTATTGACAAATCAACTGTTTCCGGTCAGTTGGTTACAGCGATTGCATGAGGTGACCAGTAAGGCACGTAGTGACCAACTGTTAAATTTGATTCAAGAGATCGAGGAAAAATATCCACAAACGGCCGAGACCTTACGCCAATACGTGGCTGAATTTCGGTTTGATGATATTTTAGCATGGATTGATACGTTATATAGACAGGATGATTGAGAGCAAAGCATGATTAGACCCAGTATGCATCGGGCGGCAAATATCTTGATTGTTGATGATACCTTGCCCAATTTGCGATTATTATCAGATATGTTGCAAAAGCATGGTTATATTATACGTGGGGTAACAAATGGGGTGATGGCTTTGACAGCGGTCAAGGCTGAACCGCCTGATTTGATTTTGTTAGACATCAAAATGCCACAAATGGATGGTTATACCGTTTGTGCTCAGTTGAAAGAGGATGCGGAGACACGAGATATTCCCATTATTTTCATCAGTGCCTTAGATGATTCAATTGATAAAGTCCGTGCCTTTGCAGTAGGGGGTGTTGATTACATTACGAAGCCGTTTCAAATTGAAGAGGTGTTGGCGCGGGTGCAAACACAGTTGAATATGGCGGGTTTACGGCAACAGTTAGCGATCCAGAATAGTCAACTGGAACAGGTTGTGGCTCAGCGTACGCAGACGCTGGCGGAAACGGTGACCCAACTAGAGCATGAAATTGCGGAGCGCAAAGCGATGGAGAAAGCGATGCGCCAAGCGCATAAGTTGGAGAGTTTGGGGGTGTTGGCGGGAGGGATTGCGCATGATTTTAATAATATGTTGACAGGGATTATGATGGAGATGTCGGTTGCTTTGTTGAAGGCCGATCCGACCTCGGCCACCTACGAACATTTAGAAAAAGCGATTAATATCACCGATCAAGCCCAACTATTAACCCGCCAACTTTTAGCTTATTCGGGCAAAGAGAATTTTGAGATGATGGCGCTTGATTTAAATGAGATTATCAACAATAATCTTAGTTTTTTGCATGCGGCTACGCCTAATCGGATTACACTAGATATTGATTTGACCACCGAGCCTATGCTGACAGAAGCAAATGCGGGACAATTACAACAGGTGGTGATGAATTTAGTGATTAACGCGGCTGAGGCGTATGAGGAAGAGATGGGGAGCGTCTATATCAGAACTTTTGTGACTAGGGTGGCGGAGCAAGCTGGGGTATCGTTGGTTGGTAATCAGTCGTTACTGGCGGGTGATTATGTCTGTTTGCAGGTTCGTGATGAGGCCTCTGGCATTTCGCCTGAGAATTTGAGTAAGATATTTCAACCGTTTTTCACGACGAAGTACAGTGGTCGTGGGTTAGGGTTGTCAGCTATTTTGGATATTATTAGAGAGCATAGGGGTGGGTTGGCATTGGACTCGGTTGTGGGCCGAGGGACAACGTTTACAGTTTATTTACCAATTGCGGTGATTGCAGAAGAAGCGGACGAAAAAATGAGTGAACCAGCGAAGAAGATTGAATCGGCCCAAGTTTTGTTAGTGGATGATGAAGCTGTTATCCGGTTGACTTTATCAGAGATGTTTGAGATGAAGGGTATTGGGGTGATTGAAGCGGCGGATGGGGAAGAGGGGGTGGCTCAATTTAAAGAGAAGTGGCAGAACATTGATGTTGTGGTGATGGATATGACGATGCCGCATATGGATGGGGCCGAGGCGTTGGCCCAAATGCGACAATATTCGACAACGACACCGGTTATTATTTTGTCTGGTTATGGTCAATCACAAGCGATGGATCAAATTGAGAATAAAGAGCATGTTTATTTCATGAAAAAACCGTTTAAATTTGAGCAGTTGATGCGTCAAATTACGGAGATATTGGTTGGTTAATAGGGGGGGGAGCGGATATATATGGTGGGGTGGCGGTACCTGTTTCAGTTTTGGCTATGGGGATGTTCTAGTAGATTTCTCCATTCCACCACTCCCTTAGGTTGTTTGGGGTGGGAAGTTGTAGGGGAGGCGGGAATGGTTCCAGTCGAAATGACGGGGGGAGGAGGGGAGGGATGGTTGAACTCAGGTTGGGTTACTTGTTGGTGAGGGTGGTTATGCCGTCCCAATTATCAGGGATTCCATGTTCTTCATAATAAGTGATGCGCTCAATATACATCTGAGCGACTAAATCGGCTGGGTTTTGGGCGAGGACAGCTTCGAATTGGGAGCGGGCGGTGGCTAAATCTTGTTGGTAGTAAGCATTGACAGCGGTGTTGAAGGGCGAAAGGGTGGCTTGTTTTAAGCGCACTTCTTCTGGTTCTTCGGTGGTGAACAGCTCATAGACGGCGACTGGTTGGCTTTTGCCTTTGACTTTAACTTGGTCGACTAGCCGTAAATCATACTCTTTTTGTTGTAAGGTGGCTTCCGTGTCACCCGTAATCAATATCTCCGAGCCGTAATGTTTGGTCAAGCCTTCCATACGGGCGGCGAGATTGACCGCATCGGAGATGACGGTGGTATCCATGCGCTCGGCCTCCCCCACCGTCCCCAACATCAGCCGCCCCGTATGAATCCCAATCCCGACCTCAATATTATTGGTCAATTTGTGCTGGGTGTTGTAAGCATCTAGGGCGCGTTGCATGGCGATGGCGGCTTGTAAGGCGTTATCGGCTTGGGCGGGGAAGAGGGCCATCACGGCATCCCCAATATATTTGTCAATGAAGCCGCCATATTGGCGAATGACGGGACCGATAGTGCTGAGGAGTGCATTGACGAAGTCGAAATTTTCTTTGGGGCTCATCTTTTCGGATAAGTTGGTGAAGGAGCGAACATCGGCGAACATGACGGTCATGGTCGTTTGCATCTGGTCGCCGAGATTGACTTCAAGGATCGACTCTTTTTGCAGGAATTGGAGGAATTCGCGGGGGACGAAGCGGGCGTAAGCGGAGCTGATTTTGGCGAGACGGAGGTGGGTGTTGACGCGGGACAGGAGTTCATTTTTGGCGAACGGTTTGGTCAGATAATCGTTGGCGCCCGCTTGGAAGCCAGCGACGAGGTCTGAGACTTGGTTTTTGGCGGTGAGCATGATGATGGGGAGTTGGCTGGGGGAATATTGTTGCCGAATGCGCTCACATGTTTCGTAACCAGAGAGGTTAGGCATCATAATATCGAGGAGGATGAGATCGGGGAGCTCGGCGGCGATCATGGCCAGGGCTTGGGGGCCATCATGGGCTTGGCGGACGTTGAAATCTTGGAGGGTGAGGTAGTTTTGCAATACTTGGAGGTTGATTGGCTCGTCATCGACGGCGAGGATGTTGAACTTTTGGTTTAGTGAGTTAGGTATTGAGGCTTCACTGTCTAGCTCAACGGTTAGCTCTAACGGTGGCGCAACAGGCTCATCTTGACGTAACCGGCCGACCTCGGTCACCATTCCCACCCCCGATTGATTGGCCGCTTCCGTTGCGGTACTAATCGGCATGGTGAAATGGAATTGTGAACCGACACCCAGTTCCGACTCGGCCCAAACCACACCCCCATGCAAATCGACCAGTTGACGGGTCACGGCTAAACCCAAGCCGGTGCCGCCATAGGTGCGGGTAATGGAATCATCGACCTGTTGGAACGATTCAAAGATGAGCTCTAACTTGTCTTGAGGGATGCCAATACCGGTATCGGCGACGGTGATTTGGATAAAAGAAGCGTTGTTGTCACCGACACGACGCGGGTCAGCCCCGGTAACTGTTTGGGCGCTGATGGTAATCGCCCCTTTAGCCGTAAATTTGGCGCCGTTACCGATGAGATTGTGCAAAATTTGTTGCAAACGGTCTTCATCGCCAGCGATTAAGGGCAAATCGGTGGGGACTTCGTTACGCAAGGTGACGGCATCATTTTGGAGCAATGGTTGGGAGAGGGTCATGACAAGATTGACGAGGGGATGCAGTTGTAATGGTTTGGTGCTGATACGGAGTTCGGCTTGCTGTAGCTTGGAGAGGTCAAGAATATCATTGACGAGGCCGGCTAGGCGGCGGCCACTGGTAATGATGAGGGATAAGTTGTACGCTTGGGTTGGGGTTAGGTCGCCGGTGGCGCCGTCGTGCATTGATTCAGCGATGCCGATAATGCCGTTGAGGGGGGTGCGCAGTTCGTGGGAGGTATTGGCGAGGAAGGAATCTTTGAGTTTATCAAGCCGATGGAGCTCTTCATTTTGGGCTTCGAGGGTATCGAAGGAGGCGCGCAGTTGGGCGGCCATACTGTTGAAAGAGGCGGTGAGTTCACCGACTTCGTCGGCGCGGTCGAGAGAGATGGTTTGTTGCCAGTCGCCGGCGGCGAGCCCTTTGGCCGCTTGGTTGAGGCGGAGGATAGGGTCGGTGACCCAGCTAGCGGTGCGCAAGCCGACAAAGACGGCGATGATTAGGGCGATGAGACTAAGAAGGAATGTGTTACGGGTATTGGCTTGGATCTGGCTCAAGAAGTCAGATTCAGGGACGACGACAACGATGAGCCAATCGAGGCCGCGGTCGTCTTGGAGGGGGGTGACTTGGACGAGTTGGCGTTCGCCAGCGAGGTCGAACTCAAGTTGTTGACTGGTTTGGATTTGGGCGAAGTCACCATTGGCGTCTAAAATTTGCTGGCTCGTTTGGCTGATGAGGGGATTGCTACTAGCGGTGGCGGCGACCCGTTCGGGGCCATCATCGGTGACGGTAAATAGTTCATCTTGGGTGGAGCTACTGACGAGCAGGCCGGAGCGTTCCATGATAAAAGTTTGGCCGTTGTCACCGATTTTGAGGCTTTTGAGAAATTCGTTGACTTCGGTGAAGATGAAAGAGCTGCCGAGGACGTGGGCGACCTCTCCGTTTTGGTCATAGAGGGGGCGAACGGCGGTGATGGCGAGACGGCCGGTGCTGAGGTCGGCGTAGATGTTGCTCCAGCTGGCTTGGCCGGCGGTGACACCATCTTGGTACCAAGGGCGACTGCGGGGGTCGTACTCATACGTTTCTTCGAGGGTGGCGCGTTGGCCGTCGGCGGTCGCTTCGTAATTATGGCGAATCATGTCGGTAGATTCGTCGATGGTAAAGAGTTGGATATGGTCGCCCCGCCAGCGGGCGCCAAACATTTCACCATTGGCGCTACCGACATAGTTGTGGGTGACGGGGGTGAAGAGTTGGAGTTGTTGCCAGAAGTGAAACTCGGTATCTTGGGCATCATCTAGGTTGATTTCGCCGGATTGGATGGCGGCGGCGTTAAGTTCGTTGACGAGTTGGGGGGCGGCGACGTAATCGAGGATTCGTTCTTCGATGCGGGCGGTGATTTCAGCACGGAGTTGGGAGGCGACGTCAGTGACGGCGGCTTGGCCTGTTTGCCAAGAGAGGTAGCCGATGAGGCCAACAGCGGCGAAAAGTTGGATTAAAAAGGGGACGAGGATGACGGTACGCAGGTGGCCGGTGAACCAATGGCGATCTGTCGTTGGTGGGGCGTTTTTTGTCTGTTTATTCATGGTTGTTTAAATCTGTTTGGGGGTGGGTTTCTAAAAGGTAGGCGGTGATGGGTTCGTCATGATAGATAAAAGTTTGGGGGAGGGCGGGTGGTTGGTTTAAGTTGTGGTAAGTGGTGTTAGAGACGAGGACGCCGCCGGTGGGGGCGTGGCGTTCGAGGAAGGTGGCAAGGGCGACGGCGGGGCCGAGGGCCATTTGCTCTTGGGTGGCGCCGACTTGATTGAGGATAACGAGGCCGGTGTCGATGCCGATACGGATATCGAGTTCGAGTTGGCGTTGGGCGCGGAAGGTAGCGAGGATATGGTGCATTGTTTGGGCCGTTTGCCACGCGTGTTGGGTGGCTTGGGGGGCGGAGACGGGCCAGATGGCGAGGACGGCGTCGCCGATATGTTTGTCGATATGGCCGTGGTGGTTGATGATAGTGGTATCTAATTGGTCCCAGAGGTCATTCATCAGTTCGGAGACATCTTCAGCATCCATTTGTTCGGCGAGGGAGGTGAAACCGGCGAGGTCGGCGAGGAGGACGACCATGAGTTCATGGGACGCGTGGCTAGCTTGTTGTTGGGTGAGTTGGGTGAGTTCGTAGCGGGCGGGGGCGGTGAGGAGGGCGACGGTATCGGGGCCGAGCTGTTCGCTATGGGCTTCAACTGCTTGGATAGCCCAACGTAATTGGTCGATTTCATTGGTTGGTTTGGGGGGTAAACTCATAAATCTTGTTCCCACCATTCAATTAATTGGCGATTAATCGGCTCGCCATATAAAAAGGATGTGCGTACGGTTGAATCACCTATTTTCTTGGCGCGAATGTGCAGTTGTTGATAGGCAAGGGCAAGGACCATCTCTGCTTGAAGAGGCAGGGATTCTTGCCACAGTTGGTAACAGACCCAGTATACCCAGAAAGGTTCTTCGGCACCATTCATCTGTTGGTTTTCTTGGATGTAATCCCAGACGGGGACGAGAATGGTGACAGCTAGATCGGGGTCACCGGCGAGCCAGGTTTGGTAGGCGAGACCAGCGCGGGATTCCATGGCGAGATGGATTTCGCCGAGGGTTTCGCGCAATTGGATGGCGCGTTCGAAAGATTCCTGAGCTTGGGGCCATTGTTGGAGGCCGGTGTAGGCGTGGCCGAGGTTATGGTAGGCATAGGCGTGATATTCACTCGAATCGGTGAGGTTGAATACTTGCTGGGCGAATTGACGGGCGGTGATGTAGTTGTTTTGGCGAAAGGATAAGAGGCTGAGGTTGACTAAGATGAGACATTCGCCGGCACGGTCACCGGTCCGTTGAAAGATGGCTAAGGATTGTTGGTAACGTTCTTCGGCGTGGTCATAGTCACCGAGATGTTGGGCGAGGAAGCCGAGGCTATTGAGGCGGAGGGCTTCGCCGCGTTGGTTGCCGATACGGCGGCATAGTTCGAGCCCTTTGAGGTGGTATTCACGGGAGAGGGCGTATTCGCCTTGTTCGGCGAGGGAGATGCCGAGGTGGCCGAGGACGTAGCTTTCGCCTTCGCGGTCGCCGAGGCGGTGGAAGATTTGACCCGCTTTATCGGCGTGGCGGCGGGCGTTTTGGTAGTTGCCTTGGGCGAGGGCGAAGTCGGTCAGTTGTTGCCAAGTGAGCCCTTCGCCACGGAGGTCTTTATGTTGTTGGGCGAGTTGGAGGGCTTGGTCGTAGTAGCTTTTGGCAGCTTGGTGGTCGCCGAGGCGGTGGGTGACGAAGCCGAGGTGGCGTAAGCTTTCCGCTTCGAGGGCTGGTTTTTGGGCTTGATGGGCGAGGATAAAGGCGCGGTCGAATTTGTCTTGGGCGATTTGGTAGTTGGCTTGGAGGGCGAGGGCTTGGCCCCATTCGAGATGGGCTTTGGCTTCCCAGGCCATTGATTGGGGGGTGGGAGGTGAGATTTGGCGCAAGAGGCGTAAGGTTTGATGGGCGGCTTGGATGGTGAGGGGATAATCATCGATGGCGCGCATGTAACGGGCGCGGCGGAGGTGGATTTCGATATGGTGGTGGACGGTAAAGGTTTCATCGGTTTGGATTAATTTGGTAAGGGTATGGAGATCTTCGAGCTGTTGGTCACGTTGACCTTGGGTGTGGTAGGCTTCTTCGCGGGTGAGGAGGAGGGGGTAGTGGTGGGGGGAGGGGGGGCCGAGGAGGTTGATGGCGCGGGAGGTGTAGGCGATGGCCTCGGCCGGCGCGTATTGTGCTTGGGCACGTTGGCCAGCGCGGGCGAAATAGTTGGCGGCGGCGATGGTGTCATCCGTATTGGCGAGATGCTCGCCAATCATGCCCCAATATTCACCGGCACGGTCACCGCTTTGGGTGCGGAGCCAGTCGGCGACATGTTGGTGGTAGGTGCGCCGTTCCCGTTTGAGGATGGTTTCGTAGGTGACATCACGCAGGAGGGCGTGGACGAAGAGATATTCTTCGGTATTTTTGAAGGAGGATTGGGGTTGGTGGCTGATCAATTGGCGGTCGAGGAGGAGGGGGAGGCTATTGGAGGGGGCCCCGCCGAGGTGAGCGAGGGTATCGGCCCAAAAGACGCGGCCAACGACGGCGGCGCGTTGCAAATCGGCGCGGATATCTGGGGGGAGGCTATCGAGACGGGCTTGGAGGGTGCCGGTTAAGGTTTCGGGGATACGAAGTTGGGAGAGCTGTTCTTGGTGGATATGCCAATGGTCGGCAGTGGTGATGATAATGCCATCTTCGATGAGCATTTTTATCAGCTCTTCAATATAGAAGGGGTTGCCATCGGCCCGATCGGCGATGAGCTGACATAATTCATCGGGGATATGGTCAACTTTGCGCAAGATATGGCGGATGAGGGTGAAGCTATCGGCGGGGGTGAGCGGGTGGAGTTCGAGCAAAGTGGCACGGGGGTGGTAGTTGTGCCAGCCATCAGGATTTTGGAGAAAGCTAGGGCGTGAGGTGGCGATGACGATCATGGGGGTGGCGAGGAGGGTTTGGCTTAAGTCGCGGAGGACGGAGACGGAGCTGGTATCGGCCCAGTGGAGGTCTTCGAGGAGGATGACGGTGGGGCGTTGTTGGGTTATGTTGTAGAGGAATTCACTGAGATAGAGGAGGGCGCGATTGCGGCGTTGTTCGGCATCGTCATCAAGCCCGTCTTCGGGTGGGGCGAGGGGGATATCGAAACCGAGAAAGCGGCTAATGATGTAGATTTGGGTGTCGAAGGAGACTTCGTCGTGGTTGAGGAGGCCATTGAGGCCGACGCGCAATTTTTGTTCGACGATGGGGGGGGGATCGCTTTCATGGATATGGAAACGGAAAGCGAGCAGATTGCGGATGAGGGCGTGGGGGTGGTATTGTTGGCGTTGGCGGGCGCGACCTTTGAAGTAGCGCACTGTTTGGGGCATCGCTTCGAGCCAGCGGTCGAGTTCATAGATGAGGCGGGATTTACCGACGCCGGTTTTGCCGCTGATGACGACATAATATTGTTTTTGGTCGGTCATCATCTGGTTAATGAGGGTTTGGAGTTGGTTAAACTCTGCGGCACGGCCGATCATATCGGTTTCGATATCTTGGACGGTGCGGACACCGATGGGAACGGCTTGGGCTTTGGGGCCGGTGACGTTGTAGATGGCGATTGGTTCGCTTTTGCCTTTGACATCAATAGCGGGGAGGGGGGGCATTTCGAAGAGGCCGCGGACGTGGCGGTAGGTGGCGTAGGTGATGAGGATTTGGCCGGGTTGGGCGGCGGATTGGACGCGGCTGGCGATGTTGACGGTGTCGCCCATGGCGGTGAACTCTTCGGTTTGGCCGATGTGGCCGAGGAGGACGAGGCCGGTATTGAGGCCGAAGCGGAGTTGCCAAGCGGTGTGGTACCGTGTATTGAAGGTATCGAGGGCGTTTTTCATGGCGAGGGCAGCACGGATAGCGAGTTCGGGGTCATTTTCGCGGGCGGAGGCGCCCCAGATGGCCATAATGCCATTGCCGAGATGTTTATCGATATGGCCTTGGTTGAGGAGGATGGCTTGGTCGAGATGGCCCCATAGGTTTTTGAGGAGGTTGACTTTGCCTTGGCTCATGGTGTTGGCGGTGGTGGCTGGTTCGTGGAGGTGGGCGAAGAGGATGGTGGCTTGTTTGCGTTGGGGGGCGCTGGTGCTGGTGACAGCGGCTAATTGCCGCTGGGCAGAAGCCAAGAGGATATCAACGACCTCGTCGCCGAGGAGAGGGCGGTGGGTTGCGAGAGCGGCAATGGTTTGTTCGAGTTCGTGTCGTTGGTTCATCGGTTAATACTCGACATACTCGGGCACAATGATGGGCAGGGGGCGGTGGTGAGCCCGCCTTGGTGGTTAGTTAGCAGTCACATTCACAGCAATCGAGACCGCCGCAGCAATCTAGTTCACAGATTTCACAGCCACAGCAATCGACATCACACAGTTCGCCATCGGCACAGTCACAGAAATCGACATCGCAACAGCAGTCGCAGGCGAAACAGCAGTCACCGCAACAACAGCCACCACAGCGCCGTTTCTTTTTGCGGCGGTGGGTCATGAGTTGGGAGGACCAGGGGGCGGACCAGCCGGGACGCCAGAAGGCCCACCAAGCGGTTTGGGTGGTGGCTTCGTCGGTGGGGAGGCGGCAAGAGCAGGCGGAGCCACAGGTGGCCATATCGAGAACTTGGTAGCTACGTTTTTTAAGTTGTTGGATGAGGAGTTTGCGGGCGAGGGCGGGTTGGGGGAGGTCGAGTTGTTGGAAGGCGGTTTTTAGTTCGCGGAAAGCTTCTTGGAAGAGAGATTGGGCGTGGGGGGTGATGTCGGTGGCTTGGGGCCAGCTGGCGGCGAGGGCGTTGAACTGTTTTTTAGCGAGGTCGTGGGCGTAATCTTCGTAGCTATCGAGAAGGTACATAATGCGGCCGAACATGCGGCCGAGTTGGTGGAGGGCGTCTTGGTTGTGGGGGTGGTGGGTGAGGACGGCGGTGTGGCTGAAGGCGGCGGCGACGGCGAGTTCGGTGGGTTGGGCGTAGTAGTAGAAGTCGTGGCCGGGTTGGGCTTCGATATGGTCTTGACGGTTGGTTTGGGTGGTGATGTGAGTGGTGTCGAAGCCGAGGGAGTGGCCGAGGTGGGCGCCGGCTTTTCCCCACCAGTTAGCGATTTTGGTGGCGAGCCAAGGGGCGTGGCGGACGGCGGTATCGCCATCGGCGACATTATCGGCGACTTTGGTGGCGCCAATGGTGAGGGCGATAGCGGCGGCGTATTGGGTACCTTGGCTGGCGGGGGAGGCGACATCGAGTTTGACTTGGCTACGGAGAGGGCAGTAACTGGTGTAGGTGGGCTCGGCGGCGGCGACGGCGGGCTCTGTTTGAGCCTCGCAGAGGACAGAGATAAGAGCGGCATCATAATTGGTCATGAGGCGAGAGGGGTGACCGGCATTATCACGTAAAGCGAGGCAAACCCCGCAGATATGACCCATCCATTGCTTTCGTTCTGCGCTTTTGAGACCACAACTTGCGCCGCGTAAAACACCAAACATGTAAACCTCCTACAGCTACATTTATTATTGTAAATGGTTAATTGCTTTGATTATAGGTGATTTTGGGGTAAAAGACGATTTTTTGTTGGGGATTTAGGGGGAGTGGGTGATGGGGAGGTAGAGTTGGGGGGTGATGTCCTGGTTGTTGAGGAGGTGGATGGTGGTGAGGGGGGTGGTGAGGTTGGCGTTGGGGGGGGCGAGGAGGTGGAGGTAGATGGTTGCGGGGAGTTCGTGGGGTGGGGCGGGGTGGCCGAGGGGGATGGCGAGGGGGATTTGGTAGTTTGTGCCGGGAGGGAGGGTGATGGTGTGGGTGATGGGGGTGTAATCTTGGTAGGGGGTGGCGGTGCCGGCGGTGGTGTAGTAGGTGATGGTGAGGGGGATGGGGAGGTGGCCG
>DATHYN010000121.1:0-36468 GCA_035459145.1 Anaerolineae bacterium
CTATTGTGAGTGTGTGTGGGGGGGAGGTTTGGTGGTTTGTTGGGCTAGGTAGTGGAGTAGGCCATGACCGGCGGCGCGGCCGGTGGCGAAGCAGGCGGTTAGCAGATAGCCACCGGTTGGGGCTTCCCAATCGAGCATTTCACCGGCACAGAAGATGCCGGGGAGTTGGTGGAGCATGAGTTGATGATTGAGGGCGGCGAAGGGGACACCACCAGCGGTGCTAATCGCTTCGTCGATGGGGCGGGTGTTGTGAATGGGAAGGGGGAGATGTTTGATGGCTGTGGCTAGTTGGGAGGGGTTGTCACGTACATTTTGAGGAACAAATTCATAGATGAGACCAGTTTTGACGCCGGTAATATTGGCTTGGCGGCGTAGGTGGTTGCTGAATGAGCGGCGGCGGCGTGGTTGGGCGAGTTGTTGGCTGAGGGTGTCGAGGTCGAGGTCGGGGGTGAGGTCGAGGTAGATGGTGGCGGGGTTGTTGGTGGCGAGAATTGTGTCGCGGATGAGGGCTGAGGCGGCGTAGATGAGGGAGCCTTCGAGGCCGTGTTCGGTGATGACACATTCGCCACGTTGGTGGAATTGGGTCCCATCGGCCGCGGTGAAGGTGAGGGTGATGGTTTTGAGGGGGGTGCCGGCAAATTTTTGACGAAAATGGTCGCTCCAGATGGTTTCGAAGCCACAGTTGCTGGGTTGGAGGGGGGTGATGGGGATATTGTGGGTGGCTAGGTAGGGGATCCAAGCGGCGTCGCTGCCGAGGCGGCGCCAGCTGCCGCCGCCGAGGGCGAGGAGGGTGGCGATGGGAGGTGGATCGAGGGTGAGTGGGCCGTTAGGGGTGGTGAAGTGGGGATGGCCGTGGTCGTTCCAGCCTTGCCAGTAATGGTTGAGGTGGAAGGTGGTGCCTTGTTGTTCTAGGCGAGTGAGCCAGGCACGGAGAAGGGGGCTGGCTTTCATGGTGGTGGGGAAGATGCGGTCGGAGGAGCCGACGAAGGTATCGAGGCCGAGGTTATGGACCCAGGCGCGGAGATCGGTGGGGGTGAAGGCATCGAGGAAGGGTTGGAGGTGGTGTTGGGCGGCGGTGTAGCGGGTGAGGAAGGTGGGGTAGGGTTCGGCGTGGGTGAGGTTGAGGCCACCGCGGCCGGCCATGAGGAATTTGCGGCCGAGGGATGGTTTGCCTTCGTAGAGGTGGACGGGGTAGCCGGCCGAGGTGATGGTGTCGGCGGCCATGAGGCCGGCGGGACCGCCGCCGATGATGATGATTGGTTGTTGTTTTGCCATAGGAGAGTGATAACAGATTTTGGGGAAAAGGGCAAGGGGATTTTATGTTGGGGTGTATCTTGTTATAATAATAGTAATAGACAAGTGGGAAAGTTGTGTGGTGTAGTGATTGCGTTTGATTTGCGGAGAACGAGGTTAATTTAGAGGGATTTTAGAAGTGGATCCCCGCTTTCGCGAGGATGACAGCCCTGATTGGGCTGTAAATGGTTGTTGACATAAGAAAAACGGACAGCATCTGCGCAGGGATGACAGTACTGTATCGGCTGTATATTGATGATTTAAAAAAGTGAGTAAAAAGATGGCGATTGATTATAAGAAAGATGATGATGGGGTGGTGGAATTGACGTTGCGACGGGAGGATAAGTCGACTAATTTGGTGGATGAGATTTTTTTTGAAGCGTTAGAGCGTTGTGTGACGCGGATTGAGGGAGATGAGTCGGTGACGGGGGTGATGGTGCGATCGGGGCATAAGCTGTGGATGGCGGGGGCGGATATTGATCAGATGTTTAACAGTGATGATCCGGCGTATTATTTTGAGAGTTCGCTGGCGTTTAAGGGGGCGTTGCGTCGTTTGGAGCGGTGTGGGGTGCCGGTGGTGGCGGTATTGACGGGGAGTGCGTTGGGTGGGGGGATGGAAGTAGCGTTGGCGTGTCATTATCGGGTGGCGGTGGATGATGATCGGATTCAGTTTGGTTTTCCGGAGGTGGGGTTGGGATTGTTGCCGGCGGGTGGTGGGGTGACGCGGACGGTGCGGCTGATTGGTTTGCAACCGGCGGTGGAGTGGTTGACGCAAAACAAGAAGTATGATCCATTGGCGGCGATGGCGGCGGGGATGGTGCATGAAGTGGTGGCGGATGAGGCCGAGGCGTTGGCAACGGCGCGGACGTGGATTGAGGCGAATCCTAAAGCGAAAGCTCCATGGGATGCGGCTAAGCATCGGATTCCGGGTGGGGGACCTGATAAGCCAGCGATGATGGAGATGTTAGCGGTGGCACCGGCGTATATGCGGCAGGAGACGAAGGGGAATTATCCGGCACCGCAGGCGATTTTGGCGGCGGCAGTGGAGGGGGCGCGGGTTGATTTTGAGACGGCTAGTCGGATTGAGTCCCGTTATTTTGCCAAATTGGCATCGGGACAGATTGCGAAGAATATGATTAATGCGTTTTGGTTTAATTTGAATGAGATTAAGAAGGGGATGGCACGGCCGGAGGGGATTCCGCCACAGCCGACGAAAAAGGTGGGGGTGTTGGGAGCGGGGATGATGGGGCATGGTATTGCCTATGTGACGGCGTATGCGGGGATGGAGGTGGTGATGACGGACGCGACGGAGGAGCGGGCGGCCGAGGGGTTGGCGAAAATTGAAGGGTTGTTGGCGAAGCAGGTTCAGCGGGGGAAGTTGACGGAGGAGGGAGCGGCCGAGATTGGGGCGCGGGTGACGGCAACGGCGGATTACGAGTTGTTGGCTGGGTGTGATTTGGTGATTGAGGCGGTGTTTGAAGAGCGGAAGTTGAAGGGGAAGGTGACGAAGTTGGCCGAGGCGTCGATGGCGGATGATGGGGTGTTTGCTTCGAATACGTCGACGTTGCCGATCACCGGTTTAGCGACCGCTTTTGGGCGGCCGGAACAGTTCATCGGGCTCCATTTTTTCTCGCCGGTGTATAAGATGCAGTTGGTGGAGATTATTATGGGGGAGAAGACGGATGAGCAGACGTTGGCGAAAGCGATTGATTATGTGTTGGCGATTAAGAAGGTGCCGATTGTAGTTAATGATAGTCGTGGTTTTTATACGTCGCGGGTATTTGGGATGGGGGCGAATGAGGGGTTGGCGTTGTTGGCCGAGGGGCAGGTGCCGGCGGCGGTGGAGATGGCGGGGATACAGGCGGGGATGCCGGTGGGGCCGTTGACGGTGTTGGATGAGGTATCGTTGAGTTTGGTGTCGCATATTCGGAACCAGACGAAGGCGGATGCGGAGGCAGCGGGGGAGCGGCATATGGATCATCCGGGGATGGTGGTGGTGGAGAAGATGTTGGCCGAGGGGCGGCCGGGGCGGAGTGAGGGGGCGGGTTTTTATGAGTATGATGAGGGTGGGAAGCGGTTGGGTTTGTGGTCGGGTTTAGAGGAGACGTTTATGGATGGGCAGGAAGCGTTGCCGCAGGGGGAGATGGTTGATCGGATTTTATTTGTGCAGGCGATTGAGACGTTGCGGTGTATGGCCGAGGGGGTGTTGCGGTCGGAGGCGGAGGCGAATATTGGTAGTATTTTTGGGTGGGGATTTCCACCGTTTCATGGGGGGACGATGCAGTTTGTGCGGGCGTATGGGAAGGAGGCGTTTGTGGCGCGGGCGGGGGCGTTGGCCGAGGCGTATGGGGAGCGGTTTCGGTTAGGGGAGGAGGAATTGAAGTTGTTGTGAGGGAGTGATTTGGGGACTAGGACACAGATAGGATAGATTGGGGGGGGGTGGTTTGTGGTTGGAGGTGAGGTCTTGGTGGGGGTGAGGGTTGGAGGTTTTGACGCGGATTTTGGGGATTTGACAGATTTTTTTGGTTTGTGGTTGGAGGTGAGGTTTTGGTGGGGGTGAGGTTTGGAGGTTTTGACGCGGATTTTGGGGATTTGACAGATTTTTTTTGTGTTGGTGAATTGAGGAGGGGTGTTTGATTGGAAGGCTGGCGATTTGGTAAGGAAGGTTTTTCCTGAGTTGAAAGGTACCCTTTGGCAACAGGTGTGTTTTCGTTGAGTTGAAACGCACTTAGCCCTAGCCTTTAGGCTAGGAAAGCGACGAGGAGGGCGGTGATGACCATGATGGCGGCACCGGGGAGGATGGCGCGGCGGATGCCGGCCGAGCCGGCGGTGATGACGATACCGGTTTTGACGACGGTATTGGAGACGGCGGCGAGGACGATGGCGCGGGAGGCGGTGGCGGTGGTGATGGAGCCGCCTTGTTGGCTGAGCTCGGCCATGGAGAGGGTGATGGCGTCGACATCGGCGAGGCCGGAGATAACGCTCGAAATGTAGATACCGGTATTGCCGAAGTACATTTCGCCGGCGCGGGAGAGGACGAGGACGATGGCGTAGAGGAGGCTGAATTGGATGGCGGGGCCGAGTTCGAAAGGATTGGAGAGGTCGATGTCGCTGGTGGATTTATCGCGGGAGGCGGTGTAATAAAGATAGCCGCAGTAGAGGAGGCCGGTGACCATGCCCGCCACGACGGGGAGCCAGACGACGCGGAGGAGGGCGAGGTTGGTGACAGCGACTTCGACGAGGACGCGGGCGAACATGACGGTCCAAGCGATCATGATGGCGAGGGCGAAGGTTTTGCTGAGGCGCTCGGCGCGGGTGCTTTGTTGGGCGACGCTGAGGGTGACGGCGGTGCTGGAGGCGAGGCCGCCGAGGAAGCCGGTGGCGCCGATGCCTTGCTCGGTGCCGACGAACTTCATCAGGATATAGCCGAGGAAGCTGATACCGGAGATGAGGATGACCATCCACCAGATTTTGTACGGGTTGAGGACGTCAAAGGGGGGTGGGGCAAAGGTTTCGTTGGGGAGGAGGGGGAGGATGATGGCGGTGATGATGGCGAATTTGAGGGTGGCGATGATATCTTCACGGGTGAGGTTTTTAGCAAGACTGTGGAGTTCAAATTTGAGGGAGAGGAGAGCGGCGACGACGACGCCGAGGGCGGCGGCGACTTCGAGTTGACCCCAGTAGCAGAGAGCCCCGATGAAGACGGTGAGGATGGCAGCGACTTCGGTGGTGAGGCCGGGGTCTTCTTTTTTGAGGGCGGCGTAAACGTAGCCGAGGGAGATGAAGAGGCCGATGATGACGAGGGTGACGATGAAGAGCCAGGGTTGGTTGAGGATGTCGCTGAGGTAGGCGGCGGTGCCGCCGGTGAGGCTGAAGAGGGCGAAGGTACGGACGCCGGTGATGAGGGGGGCGGTATCACTTGCTTGGTCGGTATCTGTTTTGTTGGTGTAGGCGTATTGGCGTTGGAGGCCGAGGAGGATACCGATGAAGAGGGCGGTGCCGAGGCGGTAGAATAGGGTGGTTGTGTCCATAGATGGTTCTCCGAGAGTAGTTGGTGAATTTTGTTATTATAGTTTGAGTTCGATAATGGGTTAAACCTGTGGATGAGTTGGTGAATGTATTGTTAGGGTAGATTTCTTGACTTCGTTCAATCCTTGATTTAGGGGTGGGGCTTGTCGAGGGAGGGGCGGATTGAACTGCGCTCGAAATGACATTGGGAGGAGGGTGTGAATTGTCGAACTAAGGTTATTATAACATAATTCTATTTATTGCTTGTTAGGGGGGGATGTGGTATTTTATCGTTTGGTAGAAGTATAGTTAAGTTATTACCCACTATTTCTAAACATAGCGATGATTCTGGCGAATTGTGTGACGGGCATCTGGATAGATGTCCGTTGTGGCGGTTGGCGAGGGTGGTTGGTATGGAATATTGACGAGCAACGAGGTGCAAGATGGTTACAAAGAAGATTCGGATTTTAGGGGTGCCGATGGATTTGGGGCAGAATCGGCGGGGGGTAGATATGGGGCCGAGTGCGGCGCGGTATGCGGGTTTGCAGAAGCGGTTGGAGGAGTTGGGGCATGTGGTGGTGGATCATGGGAATGTGGTAGTACCGAATCGGGAGGAGCAGGTGGCCGAGGGGAAGGCACGCCGTTTGGCGGCGGTGACGAATGTGTGTCAGGCGATTTATGATATTGGGCGGGCGAGTATTGCTGAGGATGAGTTCCCGATATTTTTAGGGGGTGATCATAGCATTAGTATTGGGACGATTGCGGCGGTATCGAAACAGGAGGAGCCACTGGGGGTTATTTGGGTAGATGCCCATGGGGATTTTAATACGCCGGATACGTCCCCGTCGGGGAATATTCATGGAATGCCGGTATCGGTGTTGGTGGGGGATGGGCCGGATGAATTGGTGAATTTAGGTCATGCGGGGGCGAAGGTGTATCCGGCGAATATTGTGCAGATTGGGATTCGTGAATTGGATGTGCATGAGCGGTTGCGGTTACAGCAGACAGGGATTCAGGTGATTACGATGCGGCATATTGATGAGTGGAGTATGGCGCGGGCGGCGCGGCAGGCGTTAGATCGGTTGCGGCATTTGAAGCGGATTCATGTCAGTTTTGATATGGATAGTTTGGATCCGGCCGAGGCGCCGGGGGTGGGGACGCCGGTGCCGGGTGGTTTATCGTATCGGGAGGCGCATCTGTTGATGGAGATTTTGGGGGATAGTAATAAGATTACATCGTTGGATATTGTGGAGATTAATCCGATTTTGGATGATCGGAATCGGACGGGTGAGTTGGCGGTGGGGTTGGCGGCGTCTTTGTTGGGGCAGAGGATTTTGTAGGGGGGATTGTGGTGTTTGTGGGGGGGGTGGGTTTTACTTGAACTTTTTTTCTTGTTGGCGGATGAGTTGGTGGGCGATATCGGCGTCGAGGCCGAGGATAGTTTCGATGAGGAGGTCGGCGAAGATGGTGGCGTGGTTGTAGCTTTGGGCGGCTTGGGCGGCGGCGGTGTGGATGGGGTGGTTGGGGGGAAGGTTGAGGGGGGTGATTTGGTCGAGGGCTTGTTGGGGGGCGATGTAGGCGAGGGTTTGGAGTTGCTCGGCTTGGAGGAGGAGTTGGTAGAAGTTGTTGTCTTCTTGGCCGAGGATGAAGGTATTGCCCCATTGTTGCAGACGGCCACCTGCTTGCCAGACTTTAAATTTAAAAGCGTGGGAGGCACCAATGTATATGTTTGGTTTTTGACCACGGGTAAAGATGGTTAAGGCACGACGCCGAGGGACAAGACGGCCAACTCGGTGGCCAGTAATTAAAGACCAATTAAGAGACGTTCGTACCAGTTGGGCTGTGGAAATATCGATGGTTTGATCTTGTATATTTGTATCTAAATGTATGTGGTGATCGATGATACGCCAAAATTTGTAGTCGTAGGTGAGACTATTCGCTAGATGCGTGTGTTGGTGGATGCGATGCAGATATGGTTCAAGTTGGCTGGGCTTGATATTTTGGGCGAGAAGATGGTGCATCATTTGATGAAGAATGGTGCGGTGATGGCTGGTTGTTTGTAGATTGGCGACAGCTGTTAACCAATGGTCAAAATCAAAGGGGGTGGCTAGTAAGGCTGTAACTTGCGGCTTTTCTAGATCGGCTAATAGGGTGTTGTATTCCTCTTGAATACGTGTAGACGCATTGTTGATGATTTTACTAATCGGTTTAATCACATTGAGTAAGGTTTGCAGGGCTTCTGATTTTTCGTTAGGTTGGGAAAGGGTATTGGCTGTGACCATTTTTTGGCGTAGGTTAGGAAAATGTTCTTGGGCAAAAGCGGTAAAATCAGCTAGCGAAAATTGTTGACCAAATTGCCAGTAGATACGGCTTGGTACAATGATGGTATCATCTAATAGATCAGAAAGTTGTGTGTATTGCCAGTGGTCAGAGGTGAGGAGAGGGAGCTTTTTTGCCAGTGAATGGTTATCGTTAGAGGCGAAGTAAGCTTGGCTGTGTTGCTCAACAAAGTTGCTTAGGCCATATTGTTTAACTTCAGTAGGGGTCAGGCTAATAGTTATCAAGTAGTTTTTCTTTGGTTGGGGATCAATGAAGAAGATGCCTGGATGTTTATAGTAAGGGTTGATAACGGCTTGACCAGCAAAGTGATTGATGTTGGCGATAAATTTCATCAGATTGTGTCGGTTGATTGGCTTAATTTTTGAAAATAATCTAGTTTTTCTAGAAATTCGACGAAGCGATAGGCGGCTTGGTCACTGTTGCGATGCCACAAGCCGATATGCCAGCGTGGAGCTTTGAGCATAAAGTGGAGATAATATTCGTAGGCTAGGCAGATTTCACCAGGAGCGCCAAAAGTGTGGTTGAGATTAAAAACTTGCTCAAATGGGTGTAGGGCGGCGATGAGTTCAGTGCTATAGGCGAAGGGGAGGTCAAGAAGGAGTGGGTGTTGGGGATTGATTTGGTTGAGGGTTTGGCTGAGGGCAGGGTAATCATACTCGTAATTATGTTGGGCGGCGGCGCGGCCAAATTTGTCTAAGAGCCATTTTTCATACTCTTGGCGTTCTGATGTTAGGTGCTGGGTTAGGTCATGGAGGTCGATGGGAGGAATTTCGGCGGTACCGTGATTGTTGAGGATGATGAAACGGGTGGGGAGGGTTGTATTGAGAATGCTATAGAGTAGCAGGCTGGTGATGTGGATGACATTGCCGGGTTGGATGTAGGTGATGGTGGTATTGGTGGGGAGGAGGTGGCTCATTTGCTGGCTGAAGTGGTGGAGAAGGGGGAGGTAGAGAGGTTCGAGGGTGAGGCGACGGGTGTCTAAGGGGGTGTTTAAGAAAGCTTTGATGAGTTTAGAGAAGGGGATATTGTGGCCTTGATCGATGATGCTATGGCGTATTTTGGTGGCGAGTTGGTCGACATAAGCGGGTGTGAGCCAGCTATGCCATTGATTGAGGTGGAGGAGAGATTCAACAGGCGAAGCGGCGGTGATGGTGTATTGGCGGAGTTGATCGATATGGGGTTGGTTATTATCGGTGAGGCGGAGGCGGGCGTTGCCGAGGAGGCCCATGAAGGTGGTGAGGGGGATGGGTTGGGGGGCTTCTTCTAGGATGGTGAGGAATTGGGTGAGGTTGTTTTGGCCGAGGGCTTGACGTGCTTTGAGGTAGGTGGGGATTGGTTCGAGGTCGGGGAAGTGGGTCGGGAGATGGCGGCCATTGTGGAAGCATAGGTCATGGATGGCGCGTTCACGGTCACCCTCGAAGCGGTAGTGGAGGAGGGCGGCTGATTCCTTGATAGTGTTGCGATATTTGAGGAGGAGTTGGGGGGGCGTTGAGGCGAGGAGTTGGCGGAAAAGGGTGAACAGTTGGGCGTGGTGGGTGTGGTCGATGAGGCGGAATTTGATTTGACGGCGCCAGCCGGTAAATAGTTGGCGGGCGGGGTTGATGATGGCGGTGGGAAAGGAGAGGCGCCATGTCCAAGGGAGTTGGTCGATAAATTGGCGGGTTAAATCGTGGTTGCCTTGTTGCCAGGTATGGAGAGCGAGAAGACGTTTGTAATCGTTGAGAAGGCCGCGGCCGTGGGTGGCTAAGGTTTGTTGTTGGTGGGGCGTGGCTTGTTGGACGAGGTGCCAAGCGCGGTTGAGGTGTTGGGCTTCATTGAGTTTGTGGGTGGGAACGATTTTATTGGTGAGGGCAGCGTCGTAGAGAGGGGTGCCGGTAGAGAGGGGGAGGGGGATGGCGCGATCGGAGACGGGGAGGTTGTGGCCGAGGGCTAAGTTGATTTTATAGTTTTGTTTTAGCTGTTTGATGCTTGTTGTCATAATTAGGCAAAAAAGTGCCGCCAATTATTTGAGTTTGGCGGCTTGGTTTTTGGAAGGAAACATGCGTTTACCGTATCCAGTTTGAATGCGCCTCAGTTTTTGGGGATGGGCGCAGGAGGATTATAGCATACTTCTGCAGGTATGACAGCCTTATTGGGTGGTGAGGGTGAGGGCGAGGGTGCCGACTTGGGTGTCGGCGGTGAGGGCGTGGGCGGTGAGGTGCCAGGTGGTGGGGGTGGCGGGCCAAGGGATGGTGATGGTGGTTTGGCCGAGGGCGTCGGTGCGGAGGGTGGGGAACCAGTAGGTGTTGGGGAGTGGCCGAGGGGGGGCGAGGTAGGTGGGCATGATACTGCCGCCACCATCGTTGGTATGATAGGCGCGGGTAGGGGTGTGGCTGTCGTATTGGGTGAGGTCGAAGGGGGTTGGCGGGTAGAAGGTGGTGTAGAGAGGGTTGAGGCGGTGGTAGCTCCCCTCGGCCGCCACCGGCACAATCGCCACCGCAATTTCGGCGGCAATCGGTACCCCTTGCGCATTGGTGGCTTTGAGGGTGATGTCACTGGTTTGGCCGGCGGGGAAGTTGGTTTGGGCGGGCAGAAGGGTGAGATTGAGTTGTTTGCTGGGGTCGATGATGGTCAGTTCAGCGGTGGCCGAGTGGTATTGGTGGTGGTTGGTGATTAGTCCGTTTTGGTCGTTGGTGGTAGTGGGCGAAGAGGGGTTCGGTTGCCAACTGGTAACGGTGGCATAGAGATTGGGGTGGTGGGCGGGCATGATAGGGATGTCGATGGTGGTGAGGGGTGGGGTGAGAGTGATATCTTGGTGCTCGATTTGACCATTGTAGCTGAGGGTGAGTTGAGCGGGGCCATCCCCAAGAGAGGTGATGGCTAGTTGGGCTGTTTGACCGACGTCATATTCGGGTTGATTGAGGGTTAGTTGAAGGGGTGGTGGGGTGGAGTCAGTGGTGGCGGGTGGTGGGGTGGGGGTGATGGTGGTGGGATCGGGGTCGCGGGGGAGGATGGAGAAGCTGTCGTGGTGGGTGTGGTTGTCGAGGGTGGTTTGGAGGTGGTAACGGCCGTTAGTCGCTGTCGCTGGTAGTTGGAAGGAGGTGGTTGCCGTGCCATAATCGTTGAGATTTACTATTTGGGTGGCGAGTGTGGCCTCATCGGGACCGATAAGGGTGATTTCAAGGGGGGTGTTGGTGGGTGGATTGAGTGGTTGGCCATGATCGAGGCGGCGAGCGATAATTTTGACATCGATTTGGTCTTGCGGATAGTAGGTGGAGCGGTTGGTGAAGGTGTGGAAAAGGTAGTCATTTGGTGGGGTGGGGTGTTGGCGAGGTGTTTGGTGGCTGAGGGTGGGCCAATTGTCATTGAGAGGAACAACGATGAGGGCATTGTCTTGTTGGGCGACGATGAGGTGGGGGATTTCGTCGGGGAGGGGGGTGTATTGGTAGCGGCCGTGGTCATCGGTGGTGGCTTGGTGGAGGGGGGTGCCGGTTTGGTCGTAGATGATGATGTCGGTGGGGGTTGTGGTGAGGGTGGTGAGGTTATGGGTTTGGAGGTGGTAGCTGTTGTGGTGTTGTTGGATGGTGAGGCCGAGGGGGGTGATGAGGAGAATGAGTTGATCGGCGACGTAACTGGGGGGGATACGGCTTTCGAGGAGGTAGAGGCCGTTCGGGAGGTTGTCGGGGAGTTGGGGGAAAGTGGGATTGTCGGGTGTGATGGGATGTTCCCAGCTAGCGATGATGGGGGTGGTGGGGGTGGTGAGTGGATGGGGGTAACTGCGAAGATAATCGAAACTGGTTTGGACGTATTGGTTGGCGGTGGCGGCGGCGAAGTTGATGAAAGTGTCGGTTGCTAGTTGATAGAGACGTAACTCGACGGTGTCCTGCTTGGTTGAGTTGATGAGGGTGGGTAGTACGTGGGGTTGGTCGCTGGTGATGATTTGGAGGCGGGAGCCAGGGCCGAAGCTGCTGACGCCCATCTCATTGCGGGCGGGGGTGGTGAAGGTCCATTGTTGGGAGGTGGCAAAAAGGGTGTTGTTTTGTTGGGTCGTGATGTCGGGGTTTAGGGTGAGGGTGTAGGTTGTTTGCCAGTCGAAAAAGGAGGGGATGAGGGTGAGGGTGGTTTGTTGCTCATTCCAGCTGAGGGTGTAGTTGGCCGAGGGGGAGAGTGTTAGGTGGTTGTTGATAGTGGTCATGTTGATGGGTTGGGGGAAGTGGAGGGTGATGGGTTGGGCGATATTGATAGGGCCTTGGAGATTGGTGGTGGTGATGAGGGTTGATGGATCGGTGGTGGGGGCGTCAGCTGGTTGGGTTGGGGGCGTGGGGTTGGTGGTGGGGATAGTGGGTGGGGTGAGGTTGGTGGGGTTTGTTGGTGGGTTGGTGGTGGTGGTGGTGGTGGCCGTGGGGGCGGCCGTGGGGGCTAAGAGGAGGTAGCCAGCGATGGTGATGATAATGGTGAGGGCCAGTAGGGTAGGTATGAGTAGGTAAATGAGTAAACGACGCATGGGAATCCTTTGCAAATAAAGCGAAGTGGGCAGATTTCTCAACGCCATTTTGCCCTGTTTTAGGTGGTAGGTTTGAAGTGAGGCGGGACGGGCAAAACTTCGTTCGAAATGACGTTTGAGGAAGGGATGATTACCAAATTTAGGTTGGATAAGGGTATTATAGCCGACTTTAGAGGGGGGAATTGTTGTTTGAGTGGTGATTGGGCTACGTTTTGCCTACGGGGGGGGGATTTGTATGAGAGTTTGTGGACAGTGAGGGGCATTGATCGATTGGGCAAAGGGGGGGATGTTTGATGGGTTTTGACGTGGATTTTGGGGATTGGACTGATTTTTTTGATGGTGGAGAAGTGAAGGTTAGTTTAATGGTTGGATGATAGTGCCTTCATCGGTGTTAGAGAGGATGTATTGGCGGTATTGGGGATAGATTCTGATTTGGTTCAGGTTATTGTTGGGGGCGAGGATATGGTTATGGCGATGTTGGTAGCGACAATTGGGGCAGTGGTCATAGGTCCAGATTTCGGTGATGAGTTGGGTGTAGCGGTGGTTGCGGCCAGAGGTTAGGGGGGAGGTAATGAGGAGGATGCCGCTGTTGGGGGAAGTGGGGGAGTGGGTGAGGTGCATTTCGTAGCCAGTGTGGTGGCTCTCGAGGATGGGGGTGATGGTGGCCGAGGGTAGATGCCATTGATAGACCTGTCCATTGTCTAGAAGCAGATAGAAAGAGTCATTGTAATGGTCGTAACTGGTGTCGTGAATATCGTTGAGGAAATTGATTGGTAGTGTGGCTACCGTTTCTTGCGGGAGCGTGGCGATGGGGGTTAAGGTTTGGATATCGAGGAGTTGATATTGGGTATCTGAGGTTAGGAGAAAGAAGTTGCTTTTATCGGTGATATCATTAAAGTTGATATTATTGTTGAATAGGGTGGTGTTGGTGAGGGTAAAGGTTTGGGTGCTGAGGGGTTGGGGATTGTTGAAGCTGTAGAGAGTGGTGGTGAGGCGTTGCTGTTCAACTTCATAGCAGATGAAGGCGAATTGTTCGGCTGGGTTGACGATATAAATTAAGCGATGAATTCGGTCTCGGTTAGGGGAGGGGCAGGTTTCATTGGTAAATAGTTGTTGTTGTTGGGTTTGGTTGTCATAGAGAGCGATTTTGTTGAAATAGAAGAGGTCGTGTGTTTGATTGAGGGTGGCGAGGGTGTAACGGCCGTTCGGCGTCATATATATATTAGTAATGGTATCACCTCGTTGGCCGAAATTGATGGTGCGGTAGGTGGGGAGAGGGAGGGATGAAAGGGGGAATTGGGCGATAACGGCCGTTCGACTCCCCCAATAATATGTAACTACCCGCACTTCATCATTAGCTAATAAAGCGGCATCATCTACATTATAGATGTGACAAGCATGCCCTTGACAGAGATTTTGGTTGGTGCGCCATTCGTCAACGATATCGACGAAAGACATGATTAAAAACAGATATACGAGAAATAAAACAAATGGATTGCTGGTGTGACCAGGTGGATTGCTGGTGTAACCGTGCTGGCTGTAATAGCGGGAAGTGAAGATGAGAGGGATTAAAAGAAGCCCAAAAATGCTAATGCTCAAGATAATAGCTGGACTATGAGTAGAAAAATCGGAATAAAAAGTGATGAAATAGAATAAAATGGGTAGCATAAGATAGGAAAGAGGGATGATTACTCTATAATGGGTCTTGTTGTGGAGCGAAAATGATTTGGTCTTTTTAATAATGTGTGTTTGTGGTGGGAGCAAGGGTTGCAAATCGGCCCAGAACTGTTCAATTGAATCGTGGGGGATGGTCGTAATATATTTTTGCGGATCGAAGAAAACAAGTTGGCGCAGTTGGCCACTATTGGTGAAATAGGTTTCGACGGTATTGATGTTGGCGATAGTAATGGGGCGGGTGGTTGGTTTTTTGTTGTGTTGGTGGAAAGAGATTGTATCGGTGGTGAGTTGGACGAAGCCATGAAGACGGTGTGATGGGTCATGATGAGGTGCGCGAGAAAGGGTGATGGCCAAGGTGATAAAAAAAATTATGTGGAGTCCAATATAGAAATATGTTATTAGATTGAAAGGGGTATTGGGGGCGCCGAGGTAGGCATAGAAGAAGGGATTGAACCAGAGGCCGAGGCTGAGACTAACAAGTAGACTAATGATAAGGGTAAGCATAACGTGGCGGCTGTTGGTGAGGAAGGGGTATTGATGTATGGTACTGTTGGTTGAGTCTGTCATAAGTTTTGGCCTTATTTACTTTCTGTTTTTATCGAGCTGGTGTAAAGGAGGGCTTGGTCATTGTTTTGATAGAGGAAGTAGATCGTTTGATTTTGATGATATAGTTGGTAGTGGGGGGAAATGCCTATGGGGAGAGTTACCTCGGCCACCTGCTCATACTTACATGTTTCACAACGAGGCGGTCCCCAAATTTCATAGGTATCTTTGTGGGTCACGAGTAGTTGTGGGTTGTTATCAGTGATGGGTAAGAAGGTGAGGCGTCGTGAGTAATAGTCACTGTTGTGGGCATAGAAGGTGATATGGTATTGATTCGAGGGCAGATGCCAACGATAAATGGGGGATTCAGCTCGTGTGGTGGTTAGGTAGAGATTGTCACCGGTGGGATCGAGGGCGACATCTTGGAGTGAATCGAGGACATTATCACGGGGGATGGTGGTGATGATTTGGTGGGTCGTTAAATCGAGGAGTTCGAAGGTGGTGGGGCGGGTGAGAAAGAGGTAGCTGTTGTCAGGGGTGGTGAAGTAAAAGGAGTCGACCCATTCAGTGTGGTGGTCGAGATTGGTGATGGTTTGTTGTAATTGGGGCTGGGGGCCGAGGGTGTAGATATAAATTGGGGCGGATTGGTCATCGACAGGGCGGCAGTGGATGATGAGTTGGTTGGTGTGGGTATCGAGGTAGGTATTCATTATGCGGTGGCAGGGGATTTCAGAAATTGTTGTTGCTTGTTGGTTATTGATGTTGTAAAGGGTGATGCTGCTGTTGGGGATGTATGAAACATTATGCTGGTGGCGATGGGCGACCATAATGATGTCCCCATCGGGATTAAGTTTGGCATGGGTGATGATATGGTTGTTGGGGGCGAGCCTGTGGTTTTGGTAGCGGACGAGGTAGCGGCCGAGGGGGATGGTGGGGTAGGTGAGGTAGGTGAGGGTGGGCGTGTCTTTATGGGGGTAGAGGGTGACAAGTTGATTGTGGGGGGTGAGAACGGCCGTTTCCCCCATTATTGATTGACAACGATAGCTGACACAATCAAGCTCTTTAAGTGTTACTATCCCGAATGACAGGGATAGAATGAGTAGGAGGATACCACCTAAAAAGGATTTCCAACTAATGGATTTGTTTTGCTGGGGATCAAAGGGAATGCGTGACCCTGTTTGCCAACCTTCCCAGGCTGAAATTAAATGAGAAAAGCTCACAAATGACCAGAACAGAGCAATGTGTCCCAAAGAAAGAAGCGCCACTAAGTGGGTGACGCTTATCATTAGGGTGTAAAAGGCTAAGGTGGCTAGCAATGGGTTTTGTTGCCAGAAGGTGGTAAAAGGTTTGGTGTGGGTGGTGATCTCGGTATCGGCGGGGAGGTGGGGTTGCAGAGTTTGCCAAAAGGTGGTTAAGTTGGGGAATGGGGGAATGTTGGTGGGGTGGGGGGCGTGGATAATAAGTTGGCTGAGACGGCCGTTACCGGTTTTGATCTGTTTGATGTGGCCGATAGTGGTGTACGGGATGGTTAGAGAGATGTTTGTGGCGGGGAAGTTAATGATGAGGTCGGTGTTGGTGAGGGTGATGATTTGGTGGTGGCGGGGGAAACGGCCGTTGGCTATCGCCTGTGTACTCTGCATTTTGCCATAAAACCATAAACCATAAAGAATGAGGGTTGCGGCTACAATGATAATTAGGGTGCGTGTGGGGTATGGCCCCCAACTCATGGCGTAGTAGCCAGGCGTGCGAGAGGTCATATATAAGAAGAGAAAGATGATGAATGGCAAAGCGAATGCCCTTAGGCGCAGGTTGGAGTCGGTAATTGGATATATATTAGGTTTAGACATAGTTTTGGCCGCGTGTTTTTGAACTTATTAGAGCTTTTGAGAGAAACGTAAATTGGTTCTAGAAATCAATGTCCCAAATAGTGGTTAACGGTAGGGTATAGTTAGGGAGTAGATTAGAAGCGGATAGTTCTTGATTACCAGTAACAGTTTGCACGGAAGTGGCTGGCTGATAGATATAGGTGGTTTGATTTGTAGGGTCGAGAAGCCACCCTAATAGGACACCATTGGTAATATATTCGAGCATTTTCTCTTGGAGGGTGGCTAAGTTATCTGATGGTGAGCGGATTTCAACGACGAAGTCTGGGGCAAGTGGCAGAAAGCGTTGTTTTTGGGTAGCGGTGAGAGATTGTAACCGTTCACGCCGTACCCAAGCTAAATCTGGTGAGCGGATAGCGCCATTTGGTAGAATAAAACCGCCTGAGGAATCAAAGGCGATACCGCGGTTATCTTTTTCAGCCCATTGACCAAAATGGGTAATGAGTTTAAAGTTGCGTCGACTGCTCTCACCACCAGTTGGGGCCATAATATGAATATCTCCTTGCGCATTACGTTCAATACGCAAGTCACGATTTAATTGGCAAAAAGCAAAAAATTGCTCTTCGTTAAGATTGATAATTGGCTGCATTTGTAGGGTTAGCGGAAAATTAGTTGCTTGATTCATTTCGTTATTATAGCATATTAGATTGTAACCGAAATACTGTTCGGTTATAAGTGGATTTCTGCTTGCGCAGATGCTATCGGTTTTTGTTAAATGGGGTAGGATTTGTGGAGAACGAAGCCAAAATGAGGGTAACATTAGGAGTGGATTCCTGCCGGCGCAGGTATGACAGCCCTAAGTGGACTGTAAAGGATTTGGTTGGTAGAAGAAAGCGGACAGCATTTGCGGGGAAATGATAGAGTCTGGGTTATTTATGTTACACGCTGATATTAGGGGAAAGGTATTTCATGAGTAAAAAGGTAAGGTTATGATGACGGAAAAAGGTAATGAGTTAGAGCGTTATGAGACATTGTCGAGTGAAGTGGTGTGGTCGTGTCCGTGGTATCGGGTGCGGCGGGATGAGATTATGACACCGTCGGGGGTGGCGGGGGAGTATAATGTGGTGGAGAAGGGGGCGGCGGTGTGGGTGGTGCCGGTGACAGCGGCGGGGGAGTTGGTTTTGATTCGGAATTATCGGTATACGGTGGATGATGTTTGTTGGGAGGTGCCGGCGGGGAATGTGCCGGCGGGGAAGAGTTTGGCTGAGGCGGCGGTGATGGAGTTGAAGGAAGAGGTGGGGGGGACGGCGGCGGCGTGGCATTATGTGGGGCAATTTTATACGGCGAATGGGATTTGTAATGAGGTGAGTCATATTTTTGTGGCGTTGGGGGTTGAGCTGGGGGTGGCGGTGCGGGAGGCGACAGAGGTGATGGCGGTGCATCGGCGGCCGTGGGCCGAGGGGGTGCGCATGGCGTTGGCTAATGAGATTAGTGATGGACCGTCGGCGTTGGCTATTTTGTTGGCACGAGGATATGTGGATGATAATTTGTATTGACATTTCCCATTGAACTATGATATGATAATATGTCCATCCAGGGGATGATCGGTTTCGACGGGAGAGGCTGGTCCTGGATTGCAAGCCGAGCACGCTTTACACCTCGTAAAACTGGAAGCACAAACATAAGTGCCAATACGCACAACTATGCTGCTCTTCCTTTAGCGGCTTAATTTAGCCCTTAAGGAACCAGGCTGTTGTCCTTAAACCGACAACCCGTTTGCCTTAGCCGTTCGTCAGTCGTCTAAGCTCGCAAACGTCATGAACACTGACGTGCGCCACCATGATGTTGATAGTGTGTGGGTAAGAGGCTCTTTCGGGAGCCATCAACTCGCGACCAAAGTCTACCCCGTCAGCTGGGGAGCTGGTCGTTAAAACAAAGAGTTGACTAAGCTTGTAGACGTCTAGAGGCTGAATCTTTCGGACGCGGGTTCGATTCCCGCCATCTCCATATAAAAAAAGCGTAGTGAATCAAAATTCACTACGCTTTTTTTTTGTTTAAACGCTAGTTAAATTAGCGCATATCTTGGGTTAAGGTTTCCAAGAATTCGTAATTGGTTTCGGTGGCTCGCATCCGTTGCATGACAGCGCCGGTGGCACTGCTGATGTCGTAGCCGGGGGTATCCATCAAGTGACCCAACATGCGACGCATCATATAGACACGTGATAGTTCGTCACCGGATAAGAGTAATTCTTCGCGGCGGGTGCTGGAGCGTTCGATATCGAAGGCGGGGAAGACACGACGTTCTTGTAAACGACGGCTTAAGACGAGTTCCATGTTACCGGTACCTTTGAACTCTTCGTAAATGACATCGTCCATCCGGCTACCAGTATCAATTAAACAGGTGGCGACAATGGTTAAGCTACCACCTTCTTCGATATTCCGGGCGGCACCAAAGAAGCGTTTGGGAGGATAGAGAGCGGTCGGATCTAAACCACCAGATAAGGTTCGGCCGCTAGGGGGAACGGTTAAGTTGTAGGCGCGGGCGAGCCGAGTGATCGAGTCAAGCAAGATAACGACGTCAAAGCCAGATTCAACCAACCGTTTAGCCCGCTCCAAAGCGATTTCAGCGATGTAGCAATGTTGTTTGACCGGTTCGTCAAAGGTAGAGCTAACGACTTCACCATCGACAGAGCGTTTCATATCTGTGACCTCTTCGGGACGTTCCCCGATGAGGGCGACAATGAGGTGGATGTCTGGGTAGTTTGAGGAGATGCCGTCAGCGATCTCTTTCAAAACAGTTGTTTTACCCGCTTTAGGTGGTGATACGAGCAAGCCACGTTGACCGCGGCCAATTGGGGAGACTAAATCTAACAAACGAGTTGATAAGATATGTGGTTTTGTCTCTAATTTTAGCTTTTGTTCAGGAAAGATAGGGGTTAACGTTTCAAACCGGGGACGCCCTTTGGCCTCTTCGGGGGCTAAGCCATTGATGGCCTCGACCCGTAACAAGCTATAATATTTTTCATTATCTTTAGGAACACGAACCTGACCTAACACTAAATCACCAGTTCGTAAAGATAAGCGCCGAATTTGAGAATGGGAGACATAAATGTCATCTGGGCTTGGTAAATAGTTGCGTGAACGCAAAAACCCCATTGGTTGTTTATCATCATCGATAATTTCTAGAACCCCACCACGAAAATCTAAACCTTGATTACGGGCATTGGTTTCTAAAATTTGATAAATCAATTCCTGTTTACGCATGGTGCTAAAGCCACTCACACCAAGTTCGCGAGCAATATCGCGCAGTTCGCCTATCTTATTTGCTGATAATTTAGCGATATTCATATAATATTCTCCATCCTATTTGTTTGTTTGAATGACATTGATTGGGCATTGAATCAATCTCGCTGATAATGTCTGTGAGCAGCCCCGTTCTGGAAAATCACGCTAGCTAAAAAAAGTTAATCGTGCCTCCTAGACTGTAATCACAGTCGTACTGTTATGTATTGTTTTTTTGATTGACCTATTTGGGTCTAGTTTTATTGCTGATGTTTCATAACAAGTGGGGGGGTCGATAGTAAATAAATGTTATTTTATTAGATTTTACGTGTTGTGGCTCCCAATACACGCTAACTGTTTTAACTTTTCCGTTTTAGCACAATAAGATTTAGACTACAAACGGTTTTTATTTGTGATAAAAAGGGAGATTACCATGCCGCATAATATGGGCAAGAGGATTATAGCACGCCCCCCCCAACAAGTCAAAAAATCAATCATATTCACGGATAAACTGTTCTACCCGTTGTACCAATGGCCGATTGCCGATGAAGAATGGGACGCGTTGATGTAGTTCGGTGGGGATAATGTCTAAAATTGGTTGATACCCATCAGAGGCGTAACCACCGGCTTGTTCAATGAGATAGGCGAGGGGGGCTGCTTCGTATAACAAGCGGATTTTACCATTGGGTCGCTCTTTTTCCATCGGGTAGCAGAAGATGCCACCCCGTAGCAAGTTTCGATGAAAATCGGCGACGAGTGAACCGATATAGCGTCCAGATAGAGCGGGAGCATCGGCCCCCCCTTGCATCCAGCGCATATATTCTTGGACCCCTTTAGGCCAGCGGTCGAAGTAGGCGCCATTGACACTGTAATATTTGGGGGGGGCGGGAAGACGCATATTGGGATGGGAGAGTAAGAACTCGCCTAGAGCGGGATCGAGGGTGAAGCCATGGACACCTCGGCCAGTACTATAGACCAGCATTGTGCTGGCACCATACAGAATATAACCAGCAGCGACTAGATGGCGTCCTGGTTGGAGGAAATCTTCTAGCCGGCCCCGTTTGTCCCAATCGACACAACGATAAATACCAAAAATGGTACCGATACTGACATTGACATCAATATTAGATGAGCCATCGAGAGGGTCATAGACAAGGACATAGCGGCCTTTTTCATATGGTTCGGGGATTTCGATGATTTCTTCTTGTTCTTCTGAGGCCATGGCACATAAGCGGCCAGTGTGGTCACACAGGCGGAAGAGGATATCATCGGCATAAACATCTAATTTTTGTTGGGTTTCGCCTTGGATATTGACGGAACCGGCTTGGCCGAGGATATTGGCTAAGCCAGCACGATTGGTCTTGCTGGCAATAAACTTTGCGGCTAAAGCGATATCATACAAAAGACTGGTGAAATCACCTTTCGCATTTTCTGGCTGATTGTCCAGAATAAAGCGTTCGATTGTTACAATTTTGTTGGTCACGATGCGCCTCCATAGGTAGCTCAGGGCATTGGGTGGGAGCCAATGCGATTAAGTTGGGAAATAAAAGGGGATTAAAATGGTTTTAATTTTGCAATAGTAAAACAAAATAGTAGGCCAGTGTAACTGACCATAAGACACTATCTAAACGATCTAAAGCGCCCCCATGTCCAGGTAGAAATTGGCCCGAATCTTTGACTTTTGAGACACGTTTAATGAGGGAGATGGCGAGGTCACCCGCTGGGCTTAAGATGGCGCCGCTGACGACGAGGCCGAGGGCGGGGCCGAGGCCGGCTTCGGGGAGGAGAAGTTGACTAGCGACAAGAACAATGATGAGACTGGCAATTATGCCGGCGATCAGTCCTTCGTAGCTTTTGTTAGGGCTTAGGCGGGGGGTCATCTTATTTTTGCCAATTTTGCGCCCAACGACATAAGCGCCGGAATCGGCGCTCCAAGTTGATAGTAGGGCGAGCATTAGCCAGTAGCCATGATCGTCTAAATGGCGTAAGCGTAAAAAGTGGCCCCCAAACCAGCCTAAAAGCATAAGGCCACCAAACATTGCCAGCCAATCTTGGAAAACAGTCTCGCTTTTGTTTTTTTCGTAGGACCATAAGGCATTGAGCATGATGAGTACGAGACTGAGCATTAAGACGCCATCACGCCAGTGGCCGGTCATGTCCCATTGAGCGGCGATGAGTTGGGCGGCGGTGGTAATAAGGAGCAGGGGTTGAGACAATTTCCAACCCAGTTCACCCATAATGTTGACATATTCAGTGACGGCCAGCAATAAGATACCGCTTATCAACAGAAAATATGGCAGGCCACCATAATAGATGAGCAATAAAGCGAATGGTGTTGCCACTGTGGTGACAATAGCACGTTGCCAAAACATAGGGTTACATTCCTCTAGGTCTCATTTTGTTCGGGCAAAACACCATACCGGCGCTCACGTTGGGAAAAGACGACTAAGGCACGGTAGAGCGCTTCACGATTGAAATCTGGCCATAGTTCTGGGGCGGGGTAGTACTCGGCATAGGCAGCTTGCCAAATCAAAAAGTTACTTATCCGTAGTTCACCACTGGTGCGAATGACTAAATCTGGGTCGGGCAACCCTTTGGTAAATAGGTAGGAGCTAAATAGTTCTTCTGTTAACGAGTCTGGGGGGATATCATCTTCTAGCATTTGGCGAATAGCGTGCAAAATTTCCGCACGGCCGCCATAATTAAAAGCAACATTTAGGATGAGACGGTCATTGCCTTTGGTTTGTTCAATGGCATCGAATACTTTTTGTTGTAGAGAGGGGCTGACACCATCCATATCGCCAAGATGGTGCAGGCAAACACCTTGATTACGCAATTCATCTACTTCTTGGTTTAGATAGCGGGCGAAAATGCGCATTAACGCTTTGACTTCTCGTTCAGGGCGGCCCCAATTTTCAGTAGAGAAAGCGTAAATGGTTAAGATTTCGATGCCAAACTCGACGCAAGCGCTGATAATTGAGCGCAAGTTTTCAGCGCCGGCGCGATGGCCGGCGGCACGGGGCAAGTTGCGAGTTTGGGCCCAACGGCCGTTGCCATCCATAATAATGGCTATATGTTTAGGGATTGTGATGCCACTCCAATCAAGTGGTGCGCCTTGTTCAGTCACGCCTAAACTTCCATAATTTCGTCTTGCTTTTCTTTGCCTAATTCATCGACTTTAGCTGTGTACTCATCCGTGATTTTTTGCAAATCTTCTTGGGCGGCAAAAAATTCATCTTCTGTACATAATTTTTCATCTTTAAGCTCACGCAAATCATTTAAGGCATCACGACGTACATTGCGGACAGAAACTTTGCCTTCTTCAATGCGCGCCCCAATTAAGCGGGATAAGCTACGGCGACGTTCTTCGGTTAATCGGGGGATATTTAGACGAATAATTTTCCCATCATTATTGGGCGTTAAGCCTAAATCTGATTTGAGGATGGCTCGTTCAATTGCGGAGATGGAATTGATGTCAAAGGGGCGTACCGCCAGTTGTTGTGGTTCAGGGGCAGAGACGAGGGCCAACTTTTTGATGGACATTTCCATACCGTACATTTCAACTGTCAATTGGTCTAGCAAGGCGGGTGAAGCGCGACCGGTTCGGAAGCCAGCTAAATCACTTTCTAAAGCAGATATAGAGCCTTTCATACGCTCTTTGGCATCGTTTAAAATTTCGTTAATCATGGGGACCTCCACTCTTTACTATTTTATCAACAAGATTTAAAAATTTTCAGTATCAGTAGCGAGCGATAATTTATATACTTGTTGTTAACATTTTATCATAAGTTTTTGAAGCTTGTCTATGTTACCACTAATCAGCTTAACTGCCCATTGGCAAGCTGATTTATTTTACTTCAGCTTGTCCATTGGCTTGGGCACGGATGATTGTGCCTACCGTTTCACCCTTGACTAAGCGGTGGACGCTGCCATCTTGCCACAAGTTGACGACGACAATGGGTAGTTCATTATCCATACATAAGGAGATAGCGGTGCTGTCCATAACCCGTAGGCGCATATTGAGGGCGTCAATATAGGTTAAGCTTTCAAAGCGGCGGGCATCGGGGTTGGTGACCGGGTCAGCATCGTAGATGGCATCGACTTTGGTGGCTTTGATGAGGACATCGGCCCCAACTTCCATGGCGCGTAGAGCGCCGGCTGTATCTGTGGTGAAGTAGGGATTACCGGTTCCACCACCAATGATGACAACGCGACCTTTATCTAGATGGCGAATAGCGCGGAGGCGGATGTAAGGTTCGGCGATACTGCGCATTTCAACGGCCGTTTGCACCCGTGTGGTCACCCCAATCCGTTCCAAAGCATCTTGTAAGGCGAGTGCATTCATGACCGTGGCAATCATGCCCATATGATCTGCTGTTGAGCGAGCCATGCCATGAGCCATCCCATCGGAACCCCGCCATAGATTACCCGCACCAATGACAATAGCGACTTGGACACCTAAATCATGGACTGTTTTCACAATAGTGGCTACTTCGGCGGCTCGTTGAGGGTCAATGCCACTCCCACCTGGTCCAGCTAATGCTTCCCCACCTAATTTTAATAAGATCCGGTTGTATTTTATACCCATAAACGATTGCTTGCTCCGTAAAATCAGAAATTCTTGGCCAAGATAAAAAGAAGGGGCGCTCTTGCGAGCCCCCCTTTTAAATGGTGCGTACTTTAGTCGTCGAGCGATTCGCCGAGTTCGTACCGTTCGAATCGACGGATGACGATATTTTCACCCGTTATCCGGATGGCTTCGGTAACCATTTCACCAATTTTTATTTTGTCGTCTTTGATAAAAGGTTGGTCTAACAAGCACATCTCTTCGTAGAATTTGCTGATGCGGCCTTCGACGATTTTCTCGACGATTTTGGCTGGTTTGCCTTCCGCTTCAGCTTGGGCGCGTAACACGTCTAACTCACGATCAAGATCTTCTTGAGGGACATCTTCACGGGACAAGTAGCGGGGGCTCATGGCCGCGATGTGTAGAGCTAAGTCATGAGCCAAATTTTGGAAATTTTCATTGCGAGCGACGAAGTCGGTTTCGCAGTTCAATTCGAGCATGACACCAACACGGTTGCCAGGGTGGGCGTACATTTCGATGAGCCCTTCATTAACGGTCCGCTCGGCCCGTTTGGCGGCGCGAGCCATCCCTTTTTCGCGTAACAAGTCAACGGCTTTGTCGAAATCGCCTTCAGCTTGTTCTAAAATCTTTTTTGCTTCTAACACGCCAGCACCAGTGGCCTGACGCAATTCTTTTACCATTTGCGTAGTGACTTTCATTTTTTAACCATCTCCTAAATTATGAACAACTGCCCCCCATTGTTTTCTAATTAAGGTGTAGGGTAGTTATAAACGTACCCTACACTTAGTTTTACGTGATAATGAGCGGTTGGCTCATTTTGGTTGATTAGTCTTCGTCTTCGTCGTCTTCAGATGCTCGTTGGATTTTGGCCAAGGTGGCTTGTCCTAACAAGGCATCGTCGTCAGCATCGTGGAAATCGTCGAGGTCATCGCTGTCATCATATTTATCGTAATTGCTGATTTCTTCTTGAACCGACTCTTTGCGCATCGCTTGCCCTTCTAAGGCGGCGTCAGCAATCATTGCGGTGATTAATTTGATGGCGCGAATGGCATCATCATTGGAGGGGATGATGAGGTCAACGGGGTCTGGGTTACAGTTGGTGTCAACCATAGCGATAACGGGGATACCGAGGATATTGGCTTCACGAACGGCCGTTTCTTCATTGTTAACATCGATGACAAACAAGAGGTCAGGAATATCGTTCATTTTGCGAATACCACCTAACCGTTTGTTCAATTTTTCGATTTCGCGTTCATACCGCAACCGTTCACGTTTTTTCAATAAGTCGAAATCACCTTCATTGCGGCGACGTTCCAAATTATCGAGATATTTAATCCGTTGGCGAATGGTTTGCCAGTTGGTTAACGTACCACCTAACCAGCGTTCATTGACGTATGGTTGGTTGGAGCGCTCTGCTTCCCGTTGCACTGTGTCTTGTGCTTGGCGTTTGGTCCCCACCAATAAAACATTGCCACCGGCGGCGACGGTGTCGCGAACGGTGTTGTACACTTCGTCGATCATGACAATCGTTTGTTGTAAATCTAAAATATGAATCCCATTACGTTCCGTGAAGATGTACGGATTCATTTTCGGATTCCAACGGCGAGTGCGATGCCCAAAATGGACGCCCGTCTCTAATAACGATTTCATCGAAATAACAGACATTAACTATTCTCCTAGTTGTTTTGCTGGACATCTATTGATGTCCCACCCACATCTTTCACCCTAACAACGGACTTGTTTTATTCGAGCGAATAATTGCATAATGAGTTTGTTTTACACGGTGTCATTATGACTTACAAGCACAACCATGTTAGTCCAGATGTGTGTTTGATTAATAAAAAACTTTTAAAGGGTTGTTGTTTTATAAAGACAACCTACTAATTATACCAATCTAATTCCAACGAGTCAAAATTGTTTCTCGTTGGAATAGTTGAATGCAGAAATAGGTGAGGATGACGTCGACCACGGCGATGACGATGGCGGCGATGAGAATGAGTTCGCGGCTTAATAAGAAGAGGCCGGTGGTTTGGCCAATCATGAGTAAGACGATGGGGACGACGACAAGGGAGGTGAGTTGTTCGGCGACGCGTGGGTCGGAGACGCGGGAGGAGACCATGAGGGCGATGGTGACGGTCATCCAAGTGAGGAGGGGGCCGAGGATGAAGACGGCGACGAGCCAGAGGGGGTCGAGGAGGGTGCCCCAAGCGGCGGGAGAGACGCGAAAGTAGCTGATGCCGACGTGTACGCCATAAACGAGCCAGGTCATGACGACGGCGGGCGTGATAGCGGCGATACCTTTGCCCAAGAGGAGTTGGGTGGTGGTAATGGGGGTGGCGAGTAAGGGTTCGAGGCTTTTGGAGGTTTTTTCACCGACGACGCTGTAGGCGGCGATGGTGACGGGAATGGCGACGGGTAAAATCATAAAGAGGACGATGAACAGTTCGAGCATGTAGGATTCGGCACATTCCATAGGGGTGAGATCGGCACCTTGTTGGCAGACACGGGCGAGTTCGATCATCTCTTCCATTTCGGTATCGCTGGCTTCCATACTGGCGAGGCTTTGGAGGCTAAATTGGGGGATGGCTAAAAACAGGAGGGGTAAAAAGGCGACGGTGAAGAGAACCATCCGATTTTTAAAGACCTCGGCCCATTCTTTTAATATAATTGTTTTGATTTTATGCATCGTGACCTGCCTCCCGCATTAATTGGAGATAAACATCTTCTAGAGAGTGGCGAACTTCACCGACAAATTGGAGGTGAGCGCCTTCATTAACTAAGGTGCGGATAATGGCGGGGTTATCCTGTTCGGGATTATCTAACCGAATGAGTAATTTGTTGTTTTGGATATCGACATGATTGACTTCGTCCATGGCGACGAGGGCGTTTTGGTAGCGCGGAAGGTTCTCGGCGGCGTCAGCGAGGTGAAAGACGACTTGACGGCCCCCTTTTCCTTTTTGGAGGGCGGCGGGGGTATCGAGGACGCGCAGTTGGGTGCGGAAAAGACCGACACGGTCGCAGAGATGACTGGCTTCGTTGAGGTTGTGGGTGCAGATGAAGATGGTGCGGCCTTCGCCTTTGAGATTGATGATGAAATCGCGGACGATTTTGGACGCTTCGGGGTCAAGGCCGGAGGTGGGTTCATCGAGGAAGAGGACTTCTGGTTCGTGGAGGAGACTGCGGGCGATGGCTAATTTTTGGCGCATCCCTTTGCTGAAAGAGCCGGCGGTGTCGTTACGACGGTCCCAGAGATCGAGGAGTTTGAGGTATTTTTCAATCTGTTTAGGGCCGTTGTCGACTTCGTAGAGGTCGGCGTAGATGAGGAGGTTGCGCCAAGCGGTGAGACGGTCGTAGAGGCCAGGGGTTTCGGTGAGGATGCCGACACGTTGGCGGATGGCTTGGTCGTCTTGGCCGACTTTGTAGCCGGCAACTTCGGCTTGGCCGGCGGTGGGGCAGATGAGGCAAGTTAACATGCGGACGGTGGTGGTTTTGCCGGCGCCGTTGGGGCCGAGGAAGCCGAACACTTCGCCGGGCGGGATGTCGAGATCGAGGCGGTCGACGGCGAGATGTTCGTTGAATTTTTTGGTTAAGCCAGTGGTTTTTATCATGGGTTAATCCTTTTAGGAGCCTGTTTTTTATAGTGAAGCGTTAATACAGAGATTTCTCCACTACGTTTTGGCCTTTGTTTGAGATGGTAAGTGGTAGAAGCGGCCAAAACTTCGGTCGAAACGGGTTTGGGAGAAGAGGATACAAATGTTCTTTGTAGGAATATGGTTGTGGTATGAGTTGTTAATCGTGGTAACGACTGTGTTCGATTTTATCATGATTAGTGGGTAAATTCACATCGTTGGCGGTGAGGGGGGTGGTGAGGGGGGAAGATTCAGGGTCTGTCGTGGTGGTGGGGTCTGTTTGATCACGCCAGGAGATAATCAGCACGAAGCTGAGGAAGGCGAAGAAGCAAATGATGAGTTCGGTTTCGAGGGGGGTGAGACGTTGGGAGCCGATAACGGCGGCGGCGTTGAGGATGGTATGGCCGGCGATAGCGACAAATAGCCAGCGGATTTGTCCACGGCGGAAAACTTGCATGACGATGAGGGAAAAAGCGAGGTGGCAGGTGACGGCGAAGACACGTTCGATACCACCTAAAATGAGTTCATACCAAGCCATGCTATTTAATGTGTCTTGGACTAAGGCGATTTGATCGGCGGGGAGCAGGGCGGCGACATCGCCTAAAGTAATGATGACGGCGTTGATGATACCGATGAGGGCGGCCAAGGAGATTAATAACGCTTCCACACCACCATGGCCGGCACCAATCATCATGCCGGCGGTCCAGCTGCGGGCTTGGGGGCGGACCCAGCGGAAGGTGATGTAGCGGGCGGTTTCTTCGAAGAGGCCGGCGGAGAGGCCGAGGAAGATGGCGGTGATGAGTAGATTGATATTGTTGGTGGCTAAATCATTGGTGGGGAGGAGGTTGAGTTGGTCAATTAGGAGATTAAAGGGGATGTGGCCAAATTGGGAGGCGATGAAGGTGCCGGCACCGATGGCCCATAGTTCCCAGGAGGCACGGTGTTTGGTGGCTAGCCAGAAGCCGACGCCGAAGGCGGCGGCCAACATGATGAAAAAGTTGACCATTAAGAGGGGGATAATCATGATTTTGGCCTATTGGTTTGTTTATTGCCAGCCGAGATGGCCTAAAACGGCTTCTAAATCTTTGTCGCCACGGCCACTCATATTGACGAGAATGATTTGATCTTGTTTCATTTTGGGGGCACGTTTGACCGCTTCGACAACGGCGTGGCTCGATTCAAGGGCGGGGATGATGCCTTCCATTTTGGAGACGAGCTGGAACGCTTCGAGCGCTTCGTCATCGGTGGCATAGGTGTAGCCGGCCCGTTCTTCGTCACGGAGGAGGGCGTGTTCGGGGCCGACGCTGGGGTAGTCGAGGCCGGCGCTGATGCTGTGGGTTTCCATAATTTGGCCATCGGGGGTTTGCATGACGTAGCTTTTGGTGCCGTGGAGGACGCCGAGGCGGGAGATATTGCCATCGGCGAAGCGGGCGGCATGTTTGCCGGTGGCAGGGCCTTCGCCACCAGCTTCGACGCCGATGAGGTCGACTTGTTCGTCGTCACGGAAGGCGTGGAAGATGCCCATGGCGTTGCTACCACCGCCGACACAGGCGATGATGAGGTCGGGGAGGCGGCCGCAGGCGTCAAGCATTTGGGCGCGGGCTTCGACGCCGATGACGCTTTGGAAGTCACGGACGATCATGGGGTAGGGGTGGGGGCCGAGGACGGAGCCGAGGAGGTAGTGGGTGGTGCGAACGTTGGTGACCCAGTCGCGGATCGCTTCGTTGATAGCATCTTTGAGGGTTTTGCTGCCGCTTTCGACAGCGCGGACTTCGGCGCCGAGGAGTTTCATGCGGGAGACGTTTGGTTTTTGGCGGGCGATGTCGACGGAGCCCATGTAGACGATGCAGTCGAGGCCGAGGAGGGCGCAGGCGGTGGCGGTGCCGACGCCGTGTTGGCCGGCGCCGGTTTCGGCGACGATGCGGGTTTTGCCCATGCGTTTGGCGAGGAGGGCTTGGCCGAGGGCGTTGTTGATTTTATGGGCACCGGTGTGGTTTAAATCTTCTCGTTTGAAATAGATTTGGGCGCCGCCAAGATGTTCGCTTAGCCGTTTGGCGTGGGTGATGGGGGAGGGGCGGCCGACATAGGTGGTGAGGAGATGTTCAAACTCGGCCATAAAGGATTCATCGGCTCGTGCTTCTTCATAGGCTGTAATTAGTTCTGCTAGCGCGGGCATTAATGTTTCGGGTACGAATTGGCCGCCGTAAGGGCCAAATTTGCCTCGTTTATCAGGCACTGCGGCCGTTTTTCCGATTACACTCATTTTATTAACCTCTTGATTTAGTCTAAATACCGTAAGATGTGCCTCGTGGGTATTGATTATACAATAAGATGGGGGTTATTGGCTAAGTTGTTGGGCTTGGGCGATCCATTCTTCGGGTTGACCTTGCCACGGTTGGAGATTGAGGCGGGCGCGGATGTCATCGGGGGTGAGGGTGGCGATGGTGGCGAAGGTGAAGATACCGGCGTCGTTGAAGCGGTCGGCGTAGACGCGGCCGATGCCTTTGATGCGGGTGAGGTCATCTTTTTGTTGGATTTCGAGTTGGATGTTATTGGCGGGTGGTTTGGTGGTTTCTGTTGGTGGTTTGGTGGTGGGTGGGGAGACGTGGCGGAGGTAGGCGGGGGATTTTTTGGGGCCGGCCGAGTTGGGTGGGGTAATGGGTGGAGGTGGGGGTGGGGAGGGCACCATTGGGGTGCGCCGTTGTAGCCACCACCAGTAGGTGACGAGGCTGGCAAAGAGGGCGAGGGCAACGCCTAGCCAAAAGTTATTGAAATCATTGTTACGCAGGGTCATGAGTCTTCCTCCTGAGCTAAGATAAGATGATTGAGGGCTTCACGGGCGGCAGGTAGATGCTGCATGACGGCCCAATTATCAACGAATTGATCGGCGTGATCGTGTTGAATGATGAAAGCGAATGGGTCTTGTTGGGTGGGGGTGTGACCGACACGGCTGGCTTGCCAGTGGGGGATGAGTGGTTGGCGCCAATGGTCGTAATGTTGGCTGAGCCAATGGTGTAAGCGGTGGTAGGTTTGCTGAGCGGTGGTATCGGCCTGTTTTTGGCGGTAGATGTGAATGACGAGGGCTTCCAGTTCGTCCCAATGGGTGATGAAGTTTTGTAGATTATGGTTGTTATCATGTTTTTGGGAGAGGAAGCGGGTAAAAATATTCATAGGATTAACTCAATGGCAAATAAGAATCGGTAAGTGTGATTGACGGAGGATATGGTCGACGGTACTGCCGAGCATCAGTTCCCAGACGGGGCTGAGGCTGTAGCCACCCATCATGATGAGGTCGTGGTCGTTGTCGGTGGCGGTGGTGAGGATGGTGTCGGCGATGGGGCCTTGGGTGGTGATGAAGTCGGCGGTGACGTTATGTTTTTGGAGATAAGCGCGGGCTTTGTCGAGTTTTTTGGTATCTGGTTTGTCTTTTTCGGTGACGGAGATGATGGTGATGTGGCTGTGCCACTCGGCGGCCATGTAGGTGGCGACATAGAGGGCTTCTTTGCTTTTGGGGCTGCCATCGTAGGCGATGAGGGGGCGTTGTAAAGAGGTATTGGGGCCGGGCAAGACGAGGACGGGGCGGCCGACTTGACGAATGAAAGTACCGACGCGGGAGGCCCAGCGGCCACTGACGCCAGTGCCGGGTGGGTTGTCAAGTTTGAAGATGACGAGGTCGGTCCAGCGGGCGCGGACCATACGCCCTTCCCGTTGGTTACCGACGATGAAGTTGATATCGCCTAAGATTTGTTGGTCGGCACAGCGTTCTTGGAAGGCGGCTTGGAGGGAGCTTTGGCGGAGGTTGAGGGTTTGTTCATCGGGGGCGACGTAGAGGCCGTGGACGCGGCCGTTTTCGCGTTGGGCGATGGTGAGGCCTTGGGAGAGGGCCCACCAATCAGGGTCTGTGTCTTCGATGAAGACGAGGGTGTCGGCGAAGAGGGTGTGGTGGCGGTGGGGGGTGGCGGTGGCGCGGGCGGCTAATTTTTCTTGGCGCCATTGGCCGGGTTCGGGGGCTGGGGCGAGGGGTTGGGGGGTGACGACTTCGAGGAGGCGGCGGCCGAGTTTGGTGAAGCGGTTGCTTTTTTTGTCGGCGGCCATTTCGGGGGCGGCTTCGGCGAGGGGGGGGGACCAACCGAGTTGTTGGCCGAGGTATTGGCCCCATTCGAGGAGCCAGACGTAGAGGTCGGCTTCGGTACGGTTGGGGAAGTCACGGAGGATACCGCGTTGGCGGACGGTGTGGATGACGGGGAGGTAATGTTGGTCGTACCAATCGGCGGCGGCTTGGGTATAGGTGGTATCGGGCTTTGTTTGGCGTAGGTGGCGGTGGTGTTCGTCGATGGCGTTCCGCAGTTGGCGGTAGTGGCCGCAACTGGTGAGTTCGATGTGGGCGTGGGGGCGGCTATTGGTCAAATCGGTATCGGCCATGAAGGCTTGGTGTTGGGCGCGGCAGATGATGGCATCTATATTGTCTTCGGTGGAGAGGGGGATGGTGGTGGGGATTTTGGTGACGTAGGCATCGATGTGAGAGTCGCCATTGCGGCGGGCGATGGAGACGCGGTGATTGCCATCGAGGACGAAGTAGACGTCACCAGTTTGATAAACTTCGATAGGGGGGAGGCCGCCTTGGTGGTTGACGGCGACTTTGACGCGGGCCCAACGTTCTTCGTCGCTGGCACGGCGGGGCATAAAGTCGCGGGTGAAGTCACTGGGGCGGCCGACACTGCCAACGATGGCGTCGAGGGGGATGGATTGTAGCCCTTGTTTTTGGGCTGATTCTGGTTGGAGGTAGGGTTCGAGTGATTCGTAATCGAGGAGGTCACTGCTTTGACCTTGCCAGCGGGCCCAAATGTCATAGAGGGCGGCTTGGCGGCGGGCGTGGCGGAAGTCGGCGAGGGCGCCTTCGAGTTGCATTTGTTCGATATCAGGGGTTTGGGTCATCATATGGTTTCAAATAAAGTGATAAGTTGGCGATGCCAAGGGACATTGTTTAACAGTTTGTGGCGGACATCGGCATCGTGGAATTGTTGGGTGAATTGGATTAAGTGGTGGTAGGCGTTGGTTAAGAGTTGGGGGGCGTAGGGGTCCGCGGTGGCGGAGAGGATGTGGTAGCAGATGAGGTTGTTGGCGAGGCCGTATTCGACGTGGTCGAAGTGGCCGCCTTGTTGGAGGTAGTCGATAACGGGTTGGATGGTGTTATGGGCGGTTTGGGGGTCGTTATTTTGGAGGTGGGCCCAGCCGAGTTGGGTGGTGGCTTCCATGATAAATGGTTTTTGGCCGATTTGGTGGTGGAGGTTGATCGCTTGTTGTAAGGTGGTGATGGCTTCATCAAGTTTGTGTTGATGGATGAGGGTGCGACCTAAACCGATGAGGCTAATGGCTTCATTGGAGGTATCGTCGATTTCTTGGGTGATATGAATGGCTTGGTGGTAATGTTGGTACGCTTTATCTATTTGTTGTTGGGCGAGGAAGATGTGGCCTAAATTGTTGAGTAGGATGGATTCCATCTGGCGGTGATTGATTTCGCGGGTTGTGGGGAGATAGCCGGTTAGATATTCGATAGCTTTGTCGTAGTCGCCATGTTTGTAAGCCCAGAAGCCAAGGTTGTTGAAGGCGCCACCTTCGATGGGGCGGTTTTTGTAGCGGCGGGCGACGGCGATGCTTTTTTCGTGGTAGTTTTGAGCGCCGTGGTAATCGCCGGCGAAGTAGCGGGTGACGCCGAGCATGAGGTAGCAATCGGCGAGCATCTCTTCTTGGTTGGTTTGTTGGGCGAGGGTGATGGCGGTTTCGAAGTGAGGGGCGGCTTCGATGGAATGTTTGTAGGCGAGGACGGATTGGCCGAGGCTGAGATGGGCTTTGGCTTCGAGGTGGGGGAGTTGGTGGGTTTGGGCGAGCTGGATCGCTTGTTGGGCGTGGTGGATGGCGGTGTCATAATCACTGGTGACTTCAGCGTATTGGGCGTGGCGTAGCTGGACGGGGATGATGCGGTGGGGGTCGTTTAGTTGTTGGGCGAGGGTGGTTAAGGCTTGTAAATCGGTGAGTTGTGAATCTCGTTGGCCTCGGAGGTGGTAGATGCGCTCACGATCGATGAGAATGTCATATTGTTGGTCATGGTCGTAATGGGGGGTGTGGTCGAGGGCTAAGTTGTAACAGCGTAGCGCTTCATCGTGGGCGTAGCGGTTGTAGGCTTGTTGGCCGGCGCGGTAGTACCATTGATGGGCTTGTTGGCTATTTTCGGCTTGGGCGTAATGTTCGGCGATGATGGGGGCGTATTCATCGAGACGGCCGTGGTTTTGGCTGATATTGGCGAGCCAGTTGGCGGTTTGTTCGTGGTAGAGGTGGCGGGTTTGTTTGAGGACGGTGTGGTAGACGACATCGCGGAGGAGGTCATGTTTGAAGATAAATTCGCGGGTGTGGGGAAAGGTGTTATCGGTATGGGGGAAGATCACTTCTTTGTTTTGGAGAGGGGTGAGGTGAATTTCTTCGTGGGGGAGGAGCTGTTGGAGGGCTTTGTCCCAGAAGATGCGGCCGATGACAGAAGCGGCTTGGAGCATTTTGCGTTCGGGGGGGGTGAGTTGGTCGAGACGGGCTTGGATGACGCCGGTGAGGGTGCTGGGGATGGCGTGGGTGTTGAGTTTGTTCATATCGATTTGCCAAGCATCATCGTGGGTGGTGATGGTGCCATTATCGATGAGCATTTTGATCATCTCTTCCATATAGAAGGGGTTGCCCTCGGCCCGATGAGCGAGTAATTGAAACAGTTCGGGCGGGATTTGGGGCATTTTTTGCAAGATTTCGCGTAATAGTTCGTGGTCGGAGGCGGCGGGGAGGGGGTAGAGTTCGAGGATTTGGTTGTTGGTTTTCCAGTCGGGGTGGTTTTGGAAGAAGGCGGGTCTGGTGAGGGCGAGGCAAAAGATGGGGAGGTTGGGATGGCGTTGGAATAGGAGTTGGAGGGCGTTGAGAGAGGGGTGGTCGGCCCAATGAATATCTTCGAGAAAGATGACGACTGTTTTTTCTTGAGCCATATTGGTGAGCAGTTCGAGGAAGTAGGAGCGGCCACGGTTATTGAGTTGTTGGGGGTCGTTGATGAGGGGTTGGAGTTGGGGGTGGTCGGTGAAGTTGTAGCCGAGCCATTGGCCGAGGATGGTGGTTTGGGCGGTACTGTTATGGGGGAAGTAGGGGGCAATTTCTTGGTTAAATTTATGGCGTAGGCGTTGGATGTTATCACTTTCTTGGATACCGAAGCGGGAGGCGAGGAGGTCACGGAGGAGGAAGTAGGGGGTAGAGGCGGCGCGTTCGGCGGTGCGGCCTTTGAGGAGATGGACTTGGTCGGGACGGAGGTCGAGCCAATTTTCGAATTCGTAGAGGAGGCGGCTTTTGCCGACGCCGGCGTCGCCGACGATGGTCATGAGGGTGGTTTGGGGATTGGTTTGGAGGGTTTGCCAGCTTTTTTGGAGTTGGCGCATTTCGGTTTGACGGCCGATCATGCGGGTTTGGATACCTTCGACGCCGCGGGTACGGAGGCGGAAGGCGCGTGGTTTGACGCCATTAACGGCGTAGATGGGGAGGGGGGCGCTTTTGCCTTTGACGGTGATGGGGGGGAGGTGGGTGAGGTTGAAGAGGCCGCGGACGTGGTGGTAGGTGTTGTGGCTGATGAGGATTTGGCCGGGTTGGGCGGCGGTTTCGAGGCGGGCGGCGACGTTGACGGTATCGCCCATGGCGGTGAATTCGCCGACGGTACCGACTTCGCCGAGGAGGACGGGGCCGGTGTTGAGGCCGATGCGGAGGGTGAGGGTGAGGTTTTTTTCTTGGTTGAAGGTGTGAACGGCCGTTTGGATAGCGAGGGCGGCGTGGATGGCCAATTTGGGGTCATCTTCACGGGCTTCGGTCATGCCCCAGAGGGCCATGACGGCATCGCCAATATGTTTATCGATATGGCCGTTCCATTCGAGGATTGTTTTATCGAGACGTTGCCAGAGGGCGTTCATGGTATCGCTGACATCTTCGGCGTCTAGTTTTTCGCTCATGGCGGTGAAGCCGGTGAGGTCGGCGAAGAGGATGGTGACTTGTTTACGTTGTCGTTGGGGTTCGGTGGTGGGGAGGGTGAGTTCGTTTAGTTGGGCTTGGATAGCGGTGATAGCGGCGTCGATGATGTCGTCGGGGACGGTACCGCGCAGGCTTTCTTGGATGGTGATGGCTTGTTGTAGTTGCTGTTTTTTATCCATAGTGTTGTTTATTATACTATACTGGTGGGGATTTGGATAAGGGAGTTTCTGGTGGGGTGAGGTTTTTAAATGGGACACAGATGGGACTGATTGGATGGATTGGACTGATTTTTGTTTTTTGTGGTGGTGATGGGTGTGTTTTGTTTGAGGTGGTGGTTGGTGTGGGGGATGGTTGGTGGTTTTGACGCGGATTTTGGGGATTTTGGGGATTTTTTGGTGTTGGTGAGGTGAGGGAGGTGTTGGTTGGTGTTAGGTTTGGTGGGATTTGACGCGGATAATGGGGATTTTTATATTTTGCTCAGGAAGGGTTTGGTTTAGGTGATGTTTGGGGGTGAGAAGGGTGATGTTTGTCATGGATTTGGGGGGATAAAGTTGGGTATAATTAGGGGATAGCTTTCTATATTTAAGGAGAGATGGATTATGGACGCATTTACAATTGAACAGGTGATGGCTGAGCAGGTTAAGTGGGGGAAGCCTTATTATGAGTTTTTGCATCGGCGGGATTTGAGTATGGGGTTGTATGTGTTGCCGGATGGGGGAGTTGATCATCAGCAGCCGCATCATGAGGATGAGATTTATTATG
>DATHYN010000122.1:0-39664 GCA_035459145.1 Anaerolineae bacterium
CCACCCCAACACCCTCCCCAACGCCTTCCCCAACACCTTCGGGCCCCATCACCGTTAACTTTACCAGTAACGCCCTCGAAGACGGCTACGTCACCGAGAAAAACGAAACCGCCGCTACCGGCCGCAACACCTCCACCAGTGCCAGCACCATCCGTATCGGTGACAACCGCGACAAGCAGATGCAAGGCTTCCTCAGCTTCGATACCAGCAGTTTGCCCGCCGGCGCCACCATCACCAGCGCCGAAATCCAAATCCGCCAATCAAGCATCAACGGCACCAACCCCTTCACCAGCCACGGCACCCTCCAAGCCGATATCATGACCGGCGGCTTTGGTGGCGACCCCGCCCTCGACGGTTCCGATTTTGAAGCCCCCGCCACCGCCAACGCCGTCGCCACCTTCGCCCCCCCCGCCGGCGATGGCACCTGGACAGTTGGCGCCCTGAATACCGCCGGCCTCGCCGCCATCAACCACAACGGCCCCACCCAATTCCGCCTCGCCTTTACCCTCGATGACAACAATAACGGCAGCAACGACTATGTCAACATAAACAGTGGCGACGCCACCACCCCCGAATACCAACCCCTCCTCGTCGTCACCTACACCCTCAACTAACCCCTTAGAGGTAGCACGATTTGCTAAATCGTGCTACCTCCAACCCCATCCCAATACTATCCTTTCTTAACATTTCACTGCCCGCGCTGGAGGTGGCGCGATTTGTTAAATCGCCAGACTTCCAACTAAACACCCCTTCTCTTATCTAAAAAACGACAGCATCTTCGAGGAGGCGTCCCAACGAGCCCAATGCGTTCACGCTTGGGCGACCCACGCCGGAACAAGCCCCCTCTTTTCACCAACACCAAAAAATCTGTCAAATCCCCAAAATCCGCGTCAAAATCCACCAAACATCCCCTTCACCAACTCTCAACTCAAAACCTGCATACACAGATTTACACCCGAACAATGCACCCTTCCCCAATTTAACTTATAATTATCCCCATGGATACTCTTAATCAAGCTCTTGCCCCCTTCATCCCGATGGCTTGGCGCCAAGCCATTGCCCTCGGCCAAGACCTCTCAACTGCCACCACCGGCACCGCCCTCTTCGCCGATATCTCCGGCTTCACCCCCCTCACTACCGCCCTCCTCGAACAACTCGGCTCCGACCGCGGCCCCGAAGAGCTCACCACCTACCTCAACCAAATCTACACCACCCTCATCTCCCACGTCCATAACCACCGTGGCAGTGTCATTGGCTTTAGTGGCGATGCCATTCTTTGCTGGTTTGCCACCAGCGAAACCATCACTTTTGACCATACCATCCTCCTCGCCACCACCTCCGCTTGGCACATGCAAGCCGCCATGCAACAACTCAATCACCCGATGAACCTCCCCCCCTCGGCCCCCCCACTCGCCATCAAAATTGCCGTCACTGCCGGCTCCGCCCACCGCTTCCTCGTCGGCTCCCCCCAAACCCAACGCCTACCCCTAGTCGCTGGCCATGTCATCGACCGCACCGCCCATGCTGAAAAAAGTCTCCAAGCAGATGAAATCGCCATCGGTGCCGAAATTTTGAGTCAATTTGGCCCTCATTTAACCATTAAAGCCTGGCGCTTAAGCGCCTCCGGCGAATATTTTGCCATCATCGACCAAATCGACCACCTAGCCGAGCCACAACCATGGCCGTCCTTAGCCAATCAAGCGTTAACCGATATCAAAGGCTGGGTCTTACCCCCCGTCGCCGAACGCTTACGCCACGGCCCCTTCATGGCCCAGCTCCGCTCTTGTACCCCCCTCTTCCTCAAGTTCACCGGCCTCAACTTCGACCAAGACCCCCAAGCACCGCAAAAACTGGACGCCTACATCCGCTGGGTTCAAGCCATCCTCAACCGGTACGAAGGGCATCTCATCCAACTCACCCTCGGCGACAAAGGCAGTTACCTCTATGCCTCTTTCGGCCCCCTCGTCGCCCACGAAGACAACGCCACCCGCGCCGTCGCCACCGCCGTTGCCCTCCAAACCCCACCCGCCAATCTCAGCTTCATCACCACCACCCAAATCGGTATCAGCCAAGGCCAAATGTACACCGGCACTTACGGCAGCCCTGACCAATACACCTTCGGCGTTCTCGGCAATGAAGTCAACATCGCCGCCCGCCTGATGAATAAAGCGGAAGCGGGCCAAACATTGGTTACCAGCCAAATTAGCAAAGCGGTTACCACCTTCACCTTCGGCGAGCTCCCGCCACTGACCTTAAAAGGGGTCGCCAAACCATTGCCCGTCTCCGTTATCACCACCCGCACCAGCACCACCCCCCCCTTAGCCTCCTCAATGCCCACGGCCACCCCCATCATCGGTCGCAACAGCGAACTGAATCGATTGCTCGATACCCTCGATGATTTACAAAAAGGCTTAACGCAGGTCGTCATTATCGAAGGCGAAGCCGGCATTGGCAAATCCCACCTGCTAAATAATTGGCGCGAAAAAGCGGTTGGCCGTGCCTGCCTCCCTATCTGGGGCGCGGCCAACGCCCTCGAAACAGATACCCCCTACTATGTCTGGCGCCAAATCTTCCCCCAACTATTTGCCACCGCCCTCGATTTGGCCAATCCCACCGCCCAACAGGCCGCGATTCGGGAGCAGTTAACGGCCGTTTGGGGCCCCGATGACCCCCTTCTCAACCACCTCCCCCTGCTCAACACCGTCCTGCCCATCATCTGGCCCGATAATGACACCACCACACCCCTTACCGGCGAAGGACGTGCCCACCAAACCCGCACCCTCTTCACAAAAATTTTGGCCACCGAAGCCCAACAACGTGCCCTCTTCATCATTATCGAAGATGCCCATTGGCTCGATGCCAGCTCATGGGAACTAATCCGTCTACTGATGGTCGATGTTCACCCCCTCCTCCTCGCCATTGTCACCCGCCCCATCCCCGAACCATGGCCATCCGCTTACAACTATCTACAACGCCACCCCGACCGCATCGAAATTAATCTCAGCAAACTCACAGCTGATGAAATTGAAGAAATGATTTGCCTCCAATTTGGTATCAAAAAACTACCCGAATCGATTGCTAAATTAGTCCACGAACGCGCTGAAGGGCACCCTTTCTTTAGTGAACAACTGGTCCACGGCCTGCTCGATTCTGGTATCATCACCATTCACCATGGAGAATGCAATCTCGTGCCTGGTATCAATTGGCACACCATCACCCTCCCCCAAACGGTCCACGAAGTGATTGTAAGTCGCATTGACCGTCTCTCTGTCGCTGAACAGCTTACCCTCAAGGTAGCCAGTGTCATTGGCCGTGCCTTTGAACCCCAAATCTTACGTGAACTTCATCCCATTGAAAAAGATAAACCACACCTCGATAACCACCTTCACCAACTCACCCAAAAAGAGCTTATCCTAATCGAAACCACCGAAGAAACCAATTACATCTTCAAACATGCCATCACCCAAGAAGTCGCTTACAACTCCCTTCTATTTGCTCAGCGGCAAGCTTTACACCGCTCCATTGCCAGTTGGTACGAAGCGGTCTACTCCGATTTACAGCCCCACTACCCCCTCATCGCTCACCATTGGCAACAAGCCGAAGATTTAAACAAAGCAATCAGCTACTGGGAAAAAGCCGGCCATCACGCGATCAATACCGGCGCTTATCATGAAGCCATTCATTTTTGGGGTCAAATCATCACCAACCTACCCAATTTGACCACCAAACCCCCCGCCTACAACCAAGCCAATTGGTATTTCAATCTTGGCCTTGCCCATCATAATGTCGGTCAATTCGCCCTCGCTTTCGATCACCTCAATACCGCTCTAGAAATCTTAGATAACCCTATCTCAACCACCACCTCTTCTCAACTAACTTTTGTTTTACCAACCACATCTATCCTTCTACGTTCACTTCGCTTAAAAATTAAATCTTTAAACCGTATCCATACACCATCACCCACCGATAATCTACTAATCCAAATCTATTTTTATCTTCTTCTACTCGGTTTCATCACCAACACAGGCTTAGGCTATAACGCGCAACTGGTTAACAGAATAAATAATTTAGCTACCAAAATCAACGCTTGGGCCCCACTGGCCTACAGTTATAGTAGCCTAGCCATTGGCCTCAACAGCCTCGGCCAAGAACGCCTCGCCCAACATTTCATCACCCTCGCTCATAATCTGGCAGACCAACTCCCCAATAACATTGACAGCGCCCGTGTCAATATGACCAGGGCTATCTACCACCTTGAACGAGCCCAATTTTCTCAAGCCCAAAACCTGTTAGCTTCTGTCGCTGAAACTGCTCAAAATAACAGTCATATTCATTTATGGATCGAAGCGATGAGTCTGGTCAGCCCTATCCTCAATATTCAAGGAGACTACCTCTCCGCCCAATCCGTTGCCGCCCAAGTCCATCAATATGGCCTGCGTTATAATGATCACTTCGTCCAAGGCTTGCAACGCAAACATGAAGCCATGGTCGCCTGGCGTCAAGGCAACCCAGAAGAAGCCTTTGCCCTCGCCCAAGAATCAGTCGCTATCATGAAACAAGACCAATCCAGCCTCGGCCAACTCACCAGCCTCGCCGCCCTCCTCCTCATTCAAGTAGGCACCAACCGCTTATCAATGGCCGCCCATACCGCCCCCCAAGTCACCGCCTTGCTCCGTGACAATGATATCTACACCTTTCAACTCTATGAAGCCCCCATCGCTTTGACCGAATACGCTTTTGCCTCCTGGACCGATGAATCATCTGATAGCCAACGTGCCGAAGCGGAACAAGCTTGTACCCAATTACGCCATCTGGCCCGCCACTCATGGGCAAATCGACCATGGGCCGCTATCTCCCTCGGCCGCTTCGCTTGGCGTACCAATCGCCAAGCCCAAGCCTTAAGCTGGTTCCAACGCGCCATCGATGACGCCGAAGAACTAAACATGCCCTACGAACTCGGCTGGGCACATTATCATCTCGGCCGCCGTTTAGTCGGTACCGACCCCGTTGGTCGTACCCACCTCAAAAAGGCATCCGAAATCTTTGAACGACTTGGCGCTACCCAAGCCCAACAACAAGTCGACAACATTTTATAACGATTTAGGAGTTGTAACATGAAAAAAGTTTGGTCCTTTCTTACCCTTATTCTGATGAGCTTACTCACTGCCTGCGCGTCTGAACCAGAAACAATTGAAGTAACCCGTATCGTTATCCCCACTTCAGCTGCCTCCGCCACCAACCTCAATACTGATAAACCTATCCTCGATCAAGTCCGTGCCCGTGGCCGCCTTATCTGCGGCATACGAAACAACCTCATCGGCTTTGGTTACATCAATGATGCGGGCGAATACGCCGGCTTCGATGTTGATTTATGTCGTGCCGTTGCCGCCGCCGTCCTCGGCAACCGCGAAGCAGTTGATTTCGTCCCCCTTAGCGCCGCCGAACGGGGCATCGCCCTCCAACAACGGCAAGTTGACCTCCTCTCCCGTAATGTCACCTGGACATCTAGCCGTGAAGTCGCTTGGGGCAACTTCACCAATATCATGTTCTATGATGGGCAAAGCTTTATGGTCCGTGCCGATGCCAATATCCAAACTTTGGCCGATTTAGATGAGCAACCTATCTGCGTCACCACCGGCACCACCACCGAAACAAACCTCGTCAATAGCTTTCGCCAACGTAACCTACGCCTCAATATGATCGTCTTTAACGATCTCGATGATATCTACGGCGCTTATGAGAAAAATTTGTGTGTGGCCGTCACCAGTGACAAATCCCAACTGCTTAGTGTACGCCATAATTTCGATAATCCCGATGACCATCACATCCTCAACGATATCATTTCTAAAGAACCATTAACCCCAGTCGTGCCCGATGGGGATGATGAATGGCTCGATATTGTGCGCACCGTCATGTATGTACTCATCAATGCTGAAGAGCTTGGCGTCACATCAATCAACGCCAGCGAGATGCGCCAAAGTGACAACGTTGATATCCGCCGCCTCCTCGGCACTGAACAAAGCTTCGGCCAAGCCGATCTCCGTCTCAACCAAGATTTTGCTTACGACATTATCACCCAAGTCGGCAACTATGGTGAAATTTACAACGTCTATTTCGGCCTTGATGGCGAAGCGTTTTTCCTACCCCGTGGGCTGAACGAGCTCAGCACCAATGGGGGTATCCTTTACGCCCCACCACTAAAATAAAATCAAAAGGGACAGCATCAGCTATTAATGCTGTCCCTTGCTTACGCCTACTCCCCCGCCACGGGCAACGATTCGAGCGGCACTTCCCAATCAATAATATCTATCCCCTCGGCCGCCAACCCCAATGGCACCCGCACCCTCTTTAATGCATGATTGTCACACAATGTCGACCCACACCCCACCCATTCCGTATACCCACCCCAAAACAACGGTGCCGATAATTCCGTCGGGCGCGCGTAAACCCAATAATTCCCTCGCGGCACCGCCACCTCATAAGAATCCCACCCCTTTTCCGTCGCAAACGTAACCGTCTCCCCACTCTCTTGATTGACAAAATATAACGTCAACGGAGGCACCTCTCCCTCAGGATGTGCCAATGCCCCACGCACTAATCCATGCCCCGGAATCGCCGTCAATGGTTCAACCACATTCCCCTCAGCATCACGTAAAACCACCTCTATTTGAGTGAATAACGCATCACCAAATGGTTGCCCCCCTTTCGCCAATGGGGTCATAAATTGCCAATAATTGGTCGCTTCGCCCAAAACAGCTGGCGCCCGCAACCGGAAACGGACATCAACCTCTTCTCCTGGCGCTACCACCGGCAAAGGCTCTTGACTTACCCACTCAATCGGATTATTAACCCCAATCAAGGTAAACCCATAGCTCGCGTCCCACCGACAACTACCACTATTCAACATGCGCCACGTCTTATAAAACAGCTCATCCGGCCCAAACTGCGTCCCATCAGGCACATCAACATCAGCCACAAAGGTGGCTGAATCCACACAATCTGGCGGACTCCCCGGCAAAGAAAATGGCGGATCAAACAACGTCTCATCCACTTTTACCGATGCGGCAATCTTGTCCAGTGTGGCTAATGTGGGTTGAAATTGCTGACTATCTACCTGAGTTAACAACCCCCAAGATTGCGCCACATACGCCTCAAAATCTGTCCCGATTGTGCTCCCCCACCCTTCTGGAATCGTGGGTTCATCAGCTAAAACACCGGTAACGATGTCATAATTGAACCAGATGTAGTAACGGCCGTTACCCACCATCCCCTCAAACAGATAATGTACATCCTGCTCAATAAACGGCCGCGCTGGCGTCGGCTCAAAATAGACCAACGACCGCTCCCCCCAGCCCCAGTCCCCTTCTAAGCGTTGTCCATAATGATCGGGCACCGCGCCACTAGTCCGCCGCGCTATCAAATTCTCCACCCGCTGACGTAAAGCGGGCTCAAGATATGGATAAAAGTTGCCCGCCTCGTCTCGGATTGTCCACACTTGCAATGTCGATGGCCGTAACGAGCGCGGCCATTCTGGTAAACGCCCCCATTCAAATAGAGCCACATCTGGTTGCCCACTCCAAAAGAGAGGCTCGTTCGTGGCTGTCATCGGCCGCGGCCATTGAATAGTCGGTGTGATATGTGGCGTCCACTCGAGCAAATAATCAAACTGTATCCCTTCGTACCGATAAGACGCGGTTAGAATGGGGGGCTCGGCCGTGGCCGACACCGTTTCCACCACAGGCGCCACTACCGTCGCCTCGGCCGTCACCAGCGGTGACGTCGTCACTACCGGTAACGCTGTCACCCCGTCGCTACCAACCACCGTCGCTGTCGCCACCACCTCCCCCCCTTCCTCACCACCACAGCCCACCAAGCTTAACCCTAAGCAAACTATCCCCACATACAAACAAATAAATCTCATCATCATAAATCACACCTTTTCTACCAGATCACCCCCTTTCGATCATACCATTACAACGCTTATTTGAACAAAACAGTCATAATTCCTTCATCACCGCGCGCCAATACTTATCCATATTGGCAACGTATCAATTTCTTGTAAAATATAAGAGGGGCGGATGCTGGCACATTTCTAATAACCCAAATTTAATTTTGAAAGCGCATGTAGCCAACCAGCTACATCTATTTACCAAAGAGAGTAATCATGAGTAAAGCAAATTGGACAACTGTTAAAGAATATGAAGATATCACCTATCAAAAGTCGGACGGCGTCGCCCGGATCGCCTTTAATCGGCCTGAAGTGCGTAACGCCTTCCGTCCCAAGACGGTTGGTGAGTTATTTGAGGCCTTCCTCGATGCCCGTGAGGATACATCGATTGGGGTGGTTTTGTTTTCGGCCGAGGGCCCTTCCCCCAAAGATGGCGTCTATGCCTTCTGCAGTGGTGGCGACCAACGCACCCGCGGCCACCAAGGTTATGTCGATGATGATGGCATGCCTCGCCTCAACATCCTCGAAGTACAACGGCTCATCCGCTTCATGCCCAAAGTCGTTATCGCCGTCGTCCCCGGCTGGGCCGTCGGTGGCGGCCATAGCCTCCACGTCGTCTGTGACCTCACCCTCGCCAGCAAAGAACATGCCATCTTCAAACAAACGGACGCCGATGTCACCAGCTTTGATGGCGGCTACGGCTCCGCCTACCTCGCTAAAATGGTCGGTCAAAAACGAGCCCGCGAGATATTCTTCCTCGGTCGCAACTACTCCGCCCAAGACGCCTACGAAATGGGCATGGTCAACGCCGTCATCCCCCACGACGAACTCGAAGATACCGCCTACGAATGGGCCCAAGAAATCTTAGCCAAATCCCCCACTTCCATCAAAATGCTCAAATTCGCCTTCAATCTCACCGATGATGGCATGGTCGGCCAACAAGTGTTCGCGGGTGAAGCCACCCGCCTCGCCTACATGACCGAAGAAGCCAAAGAAGGACGCAACGCCTTCCTCGAAAAACGGAAACCAAACTTCAAAGACATTAAATGGATCCCCTAGCTCCCCTCCCCCACCCCTCTCGAGGCGACTATCGGTTTTTACATTTCACTGCCCACACTGGAGGTGGCGCGATTTGTTAAATCGCCAGACTTCCAACTAAACACCCCTATCTCATATCTAAAAAACGACACTCGCTTCGAGGGAGAACCCCAACTAGCCCAATGCATTCACGCTCGGTCACCCCACACCTAAACAAGCATCCTTTTTTCATCAAATAAAAAAATCCGTCCCATCCCCAAAATCCGCGTCAAAATCCACCAAACCTCCTCAAACCAGCCTCCAACTCAAACGCACACACAACACACCCTACCCCAAAACAAAAAAAGGGCCTCTCGCGAGGCCCTTTTTCTATCTAACTAATTAACTAAATTCTAGTGAACTGGGGTGTCCAAGCAGATGTCGTAGCTACCGGCACCACTGTAGGAGTAAACTCGCCACGTGTAGTATCCAGAAGAACCATTGTACGTAATCTCTTCGGTCGAGTCAGCGCTAAGCGAGCTAGCTACTGTTTGCCAACGGCCACCGCTCCATTTCCAGAGGTAGAGGTCGAAGTCACTGCCCGCACCGTCAAGTGTCGCACTTTGAACACCGGAACCGCTGTAGTAGTAGGTCCCGTTTGGCTCAAACGATTGAGCACCAGTCCCCGATAAGTAACCCGAAAATTCGGTACCACTGCAAGCTGGGGTTGGGTCTGGGGTTGGGTCTGGGTCAGGAGTGCTGCCACCGTTGCCCACAAAGAGGAGCAAGTTAGGCGAACCGGAGCGAACATCAGACAAAACACCACTGGTAGCGTTGCTGGTCAAGTAGTTGCTAACGGCCGATGGCGAAGCACTGTTGTTAGCCGCTAAGTAAAGCGCCGCTGCACCAGCTACATGAGGGGTCGCCATCGACGTACCACTGATTGTGTTCGTTTGGCTGTTGTTTTGATACCAAGCGGAGGTGATGTTGGAGCCTGGAGCGAAAATGTCTAAGCAGGTACCAACATTGGAGAAGTTGGAGCGAGCATCACTGTTGGTGGTCGAACCGACGGTGTAAGCAGCCGCTACCCGAGCTGGGGAGTAGTTACAAGCATTTTGGGCATAATCGTTACCAGCGGCGACGGCGAAGAAAACACCATCGTTAATCGCGCTGTTCACCGCGCTATCCAAAGCGCTGGAAGCACCACCACCTAAGCTCATGTTAGCCACAGCTGGGTTGTTACCTGTGTGATGGCTAGCTACCCAGTTAACACCAGCGATAACGCCAGAGTTAGAACCGGAACCGTTGCAATCCAAAACCCGAATCGCATACAAGGTCACACCATTAGCTACACCATATTGGTTACCACCAACCGTACCAGCAACATGGGTCCCATGACCGTTACAATCTTCGTAACCACGGCCATCATTAATAGCGGTGTAACCACCAACCACACGGTTACCAAACTCATTGTGGGTCGAACGCACACCGGTATCGATAATATAAGCATCAACACCAGACCCGTTATTGCTTGGGCTATAGCTATTGTCCAACGGTAAATTACGTTGGTCCACCCGATCCAAACCCCAAGTTACATTAACTTGTACAGTTTGATCCGCTTCAATGTAAGCAACGTTAGGATTTTTACGTAACGCTTCCACCGCATTGGCGCTCATACGAGCGGAGAAACCGGTGATAGCGTGGTTATAATTGTGAACGATGCTGCCACCCATGCGGCGAACTTCACGTTGGGCCGAGGACGAAGCGGCTGCGGCCGTTGATTTACCTGGTTGATCTTTAATCACTACGATGTATTGACCAGGAATCACATTGGCGTTATCCGTATGCAATAAAGGTGCTTGCATTTGAGCCGCACCATTTGGTTTGGTTGGTAAATCACGGCTACCATCTTTGGCCGCTTCATAAGCAGATGTGTTACCTGCTAAAAACAACAATAATAAAGCAAACAAGGGGACAAATAACAAACGATACTTGCTAAACATTATTTCCTCCGAATAAAACAATAATAAATAAAAAAGAATATTTTTTGGTTCTCTATGTGGTGATAAGTTTTCCTCGTTCATCACCAACATCTATAATTTATCATCATTCTTTCCGGAATAGGTGGAATTTTATTACGACTTTTCACAATTTTTTCCGACTTTTCGTAACAGGACCTTCGTACTATCGGAATTTTTCGGAATTTTTCGGAATTTTTCCGGATTTTTCGGAATAGTACCGGAGTACTGCGAAATTTCCCCCTCCCCCTACTTAATCGACCGCTCTTCCCGCCACTGTCGCAACTGTCGCCAATTCTGCTGATAAACAGTTGTCGGCATACTAAACATCAACTGTTCGTATAAATGCTCCGCTTTTAACCCATAATCAGCTCGCCGCGTCATCTCCCACAACAAATAAAGCAACTCCACTCGCTTACGATCATCTGTCACCACCACTAAATGCGCTTCTAACCGTTCAACCGCCATCTTCTTATGCCCTTGATAAGCTTGAATCTGTGCTTGTAACAACTCCCCATCAAAAACAACCTCGGCCACCCCCGTGCTCTCCGCCATCGTCATCCCCTCCGCCAATAACCTCTGCGCCTGCCGAAAATCACGCTGATAAAAATAAACTTGCGCCATCGCCACCAAACAATGGGCTAACCCATACGTATCATTCACTTCCCGTAATATCTCTTCAGCCTGCACCAACTGCGTTAAGGCTAACTCATATTGCCCCTGTACATTATATAAGTTACCAATCCAAGCTAAATTCCGCCCCAAACTCCGCTCATACCCCAATGCCCGATTAATGCTCAAGGCCTCCTGATACGCCGCTAACGCTTGTGGATAATCACCCTGCGTTGTATACAACACCCCCATATTATGCAACCGCTTAGCAATCCCTGAACGCCGCCCTAACTTTCGATCAATCTCTAACGCTTCCTCCAAATACTCAAGCGCTTGCTGATAAGCCCCCTTCTCTCCATAAATGATCGCAATATTACTTAAGGTTCGCGCCAAACTCTCCTCATCACCCAAAATCCGCTTAATTTGTAACCCTTGTTTCAAATAAGATAACGCCTCATCATACTGCCCCTGCCGTTGATACACCAATGCCAAATTATTCAAATTTTTAGCCACTAAGGTATGATCTTCTAATTTATAAGCCAATGCCCACGATGCCTCAAAATAATCAACTGCCTGCCCATAATCCCCCTGTTCCGCATATAAAACACCTAATCGACTTTGTACCTTAGCTTGCCCCATCGTGTCTCGCTTCCCTTCATAAAACGATAACGCTTGCTGATAATGGAACAACGCTTCTTCCTTACGCCCAAAATGATGTAATAAATACCCCATATCCAACTGAATCGAAGCAATCTGCTCATTATCTTCATAACGGCGCGCTAACGCTAACGCTAACTCATATTTCACCTCGGCCAAATGTGCCTGCCCAATATGACGCAATAAAACCCCTTGTCTTTGCCATACCTCAATCTTTTTCCATTCAAATGTCTGTCGGGCCATCTCCGACTCGGTCGTCAACCGCTCAATCAAATCCAAAAACCGCTCATAATACGCCAACGCATCCTTGTTCTGATATGCATCTTGCGCAATATGCCCCGCCTTTTCCCAATAAACACACGCTTTTACCAGCTTCTCCGCCTTCTCATAATGGTACGCCAACTGCGCATAATGCGGCGCTAAATGCGCCTCATAAATCAACTCAATCGCCTGCGCCGCCCGCAAATGAATATCCTGCCGTTCCGTCTTTAACTGCATCTCATACGCCGCATCACGCAACAACTCATGCGTAAACCGATACTTAACATGATCAACCGCCGTCCATACCGATGCCATCTCCGCTTCTTGCACCTTCTCGTGCAAATACGGATCTTCGCTAAACATATTCAATAATACAGACACATCAAAAACATATCCCAAAATCGCCGCCGCCTGTACAACCAGCTTAACCGGTGTCGGCAATCGATCTAAACGGGCAATCAACGGCGCCCGCACATCTAACGGCAACAATGAAGTCGTTCGCCGTAACTCTTGTGCCGATACATCATCCCCCAATTGGTACAAATAAAACAACATCTGTTCAGCAAAGAATGGATTTCCCCCCGAACGCTTCACAATAATCTGCAACAAATCTGGTGCCGGCGGCACATCCAAAATGCGTGTCGCCAATCCCGCTAAACTCGCCTCCGATAACGGTGGTAAATCGATAACCGGCAGGTCTAATTCCACCACCAATTTATCTACTTCTGATTCTGGTCGTCCTGTCACCACGATTCCTAAGGGATAACTTCTATCCACTTGGGCCAAACGTCGTAATAACGCCCACGACTCCCCATCTAACCAATGCGCATCTTCAATAAATAACAATAATGGCTCTCGTTTACTCTCGGCCAACAATAAACTCTCAATCGCCAACAACCGCTTCTCATACCGCTCCTGACCATCCATTCGGGCATAAGCCGTTCCCTCCGTCGGCAAATTCAACATCGCCGCTATATGAGACTCACCCTCTTGCAACCGTTGCCGTAAACGATGATCAACCACTGTCGCTAATAACTGATAAAACCGATAAATAAACTGTTGTTGATTCGTCATCGGATCTTGTTGGCTCGATTGTTCAAAATACCGCAACAAAAAACCTCGCCACGGGTTAAGACCATGAGGATGCAACGCCTGTTCCGCCTGAATCGTCAACTGTTGTCCCCAATCATACTGCTCTTTAAACTTATGCAACAATCGGCTTTTTCCCATCCCCGCCCCACCCCGCAATAAAACAATGCCCGCCCCTTGCTTCTGTTTCAATGGCGTTAACAACGATGCCAACGTCATTAACTCCGTTTGACGCCCCACAAACACTTCACTAAATAACGAATGAACCTCATCCCGCAAACCCACTAACTGATAAACAGCCTGTTTATGTTCAAATCCTTTAAATAATCGCTTGCCTCGTGGCAATAACTCCCCATAACGGCTGATTTGCTGGGCAACTAAGCCATCTAACCACACCTCTCCCCACGGAGCTGTCGTCATCAACCGCGCCGCCAAATTCGCGCCCCGCCCATAACAACTATACGCCTCCCGCCAGCCTAACGCCCCTAAAAACCCCGCATACATCAACCGATATGTCATCCCCACCCGCAACACCAACTCCGATTCCGCCTGCAACTCTAACACAAATTGTGACAACTGCTCCGCATCATTCTCATAACTTAACGGCATCCCCCAAAATAAAATAACATGCCACCCCTTATCATCATAATGAAGCCCACTTAAATACCCACCATACTGCCCTTGCAACCTAAAGATCAAGGCCATAAATGTGGCTAACTGTGTATGATGCGACAACTCTGGCAAATTGATAAATAAACTGTACACTTGCCGATACTCACCAACATGTGTTTGCTCCAACACTGTCTCTGGTATAAATGGCGAGTCTGTCGCTCCCTCAACCGGCCGCTCAATCGGTCCCGTCTCAAAATTTAATGGTGCCGTCACAATATCAACCAACCACCATTTATCTACCGCCACCGCTGTCAAAACATCCAATAACCGTTCATAGCTTTTTTGATCAACCACAACTTGCCCCGCCTCGGCCCGCTTCTGCGCCATCGCCGCTTGCCGAATAGCACCCCCACTAAAATAATAAGCCGCCGCTAACGATGACCCCTCGGCCCCCATCTCCTCCGGCTCGAAAATCCCCCAATAAATATCACCACTACCAATACCTATCTTTAACCCAATCACAAATTCATGATGCGCTGTCTGATAACGCGCCTGATAACGCGCATAACGTTGCATCTGCTGACTCGCCGTAAACGCTTTATGCGGCGTTGGGAATAACGCCGTAAACGCATCTCCCGCAAACTGTGTCACAAACCCTTGATGGCTATAAACAATTTTGATCAGAGGCGTTAATACATCTGTCATCAACTGCGCCAAGGTCTCCGCCGCGTCCCGATTATGCCCCAATAATGTCTCCGTAATATGCGTAAAGCCAGCAATATCAACAAAAACGGCCGTTCCCACCAACTGCCCACTCAGCTTACCCTCAGCCTGTCTCTGCTCTATAAATGCTGGTACTAAGGAACGCGTCGAAACAGTTTTACTACTCATACAAACCAACTTCCCTACTTAATAAGCACCTAATTCGCGTAAACGATCATCACTGATCCCAAAATAATGGGCAATCTCATGTACTAACACATGCCGAATCTTACCGGGCACAGCCCCCTTCACCGAACAAGTCGCCTCAATCGGCCCCTGATATAACGTAATAATATCTGGTGGCACGAGTTGATAACCACCTGTTCGCTTCGTTAACGGTACTCCTTGATACAAACCCAGCAAAGTCGACCCCAAGGGCACATGTGCCCGTCTTTGTTCCGCAGGCGTCGGCCATGGCCGCGTCACAATAGTAATATTTTCTAACGCTTCCTGAAAATTGACTGGTAATGTCTGCCACGCTTCCTCTACAAAGGCCGAAAACTCTTCTGGTGATAAATTATACCGCATCATCCCCTCCATTATAACGCTACTTCACACTTTTACCTATTAACCTAAACCACAAAACTCCATTCGTCTGCTTACCTAATCTTTGCTACAATTAGTACTCAGGTATGATTACGTAGCAGTTCAACATAAGGAAACAAATGAACACGCCACCACGACCACCAATTCGTTGGTATAATAGTATTCAATTCCGCTTGAATCTTAGCTTTATTATCCTGCTTATTTTGCTCGTCCTCACCATCATCCTCATCCTACAAACGGTTGCCCAACGTCGTCTCATCACTGAAAATTATCGGCTCGTCGAACTCAATGGAAATCGCATCGTCTCTAACCTCGGCCAACTCATCACCCAAGCTGAATCCCTCGCCAGTACCCTCGCTAATCTCGGCGAAACCCTTGAACCCAACCACGACACCTACCGCCAAATCATCCCCCATCTCATGAACCAAGAAGGCTCCGAACATCTCATCGCTGGTGGCGGCATCTGGCCTGAACCATTTCAATTTGACCCTAATACCGAACGACGTAGCTTCTTCTGGGGCCGTACCCCAAATGGCCAACTTACTTACTACGATGGTTATAATGACCCTGATGGCCTTGGCTACCACAACCAAGAATGGTATGTGCCTGCCCGCTATGTCCCCCCTGGCACCTGCTTCTGGTCCAAATCCTATATGGACCCCTACTCTTTTCAACCCATGGTCACCTGCACCGTCCAAATGTCCCAATCAAACCAACTCTTAGGTATGGCCACCATCGACCTGCGCCTCGAAGGTCTCCACGATTTCTTCGATCAAGCGGTAACCACCACTGGTGGCTACGCCTTCGCCGTCGACCGTAACAACAAATTCCTCGCCTTCCCCGATGAATCTTTAACCAAGTTCATCAGTAACAATGAGGATGATATAGCGCAAGAATTTATCACTGCCGACCAACTCGCCCGCCAACAACCTCTGTTTGAACCCATCGCCACCGCCCTCGGCCAAATCAACACCAATATCATCACCCTCAGCCAAAATAACCCCAACTTTGACCCCAACCGCACCCACCAAATTGACACCGATAGCTACCAAATTAATTATGAAGAAGCTGAACTAATCACCGCCATTCTCCTTGACCCCCTCGCCCCACAAACCAATCAATCCTATCTCCTCCAACGCTTTGCCATCGACAACGATCTCATCCTCAATGAACCTAGTACCGTCTTCATCTTCCACATGCCCCACACCTACTGGAAAATCGTTCTCGTCACCCCAGAACGCGCCGCCACCGCCGCCGCTACCGACCTCACCCGTACCGTCTTTTCCTATTTAATCCTTCTCGTTAGCATCATCCTCGCCTTCGCCTTCTGGCTCCTTCGTCGCACCATCATCCAACCCATCACCACCATCTCCCAAACATTCCAACAAGTTAGCCAAACCCACCACCCTAACCAAACCTTCCAAACAATCGAACTAAACGAAAATGCCCCCAACGAACTAGGGGAACTCGCCTACTGGTTTAATCGACGCACCGAACAACTCCGCGACACCATCGATACCCTCGAAGAGCGTGTTCTCGCCCGCACCCAACGTCTCAGCACGGGCGCCGCCCTCAGCACCCGTCTCAATGCCATCCTCGATATCGGTCAACTCCTTACCGAACTCGTCAAGCAGGTTCAACAACAGTTCGGCTACTATTATGTCCAAATCTACCTCTATGACGAAAATGAACAACAGCTCGTCATGGCCCAAAGCGCCGGTAAAGATGGCAGTCAAAGCCAAACTGTTGGCACCCCCCTGCCCCTCACTATCGATAACCATATCGTCGTCCAAGCGTTCAAATCAGGCCAACCTATTGTCATTGACGACATCCGCCAAATGGACGAATGGCGCACCGACCATACCCAAGCCAAAACCCGCGCCGAAATGGCGATTCCTATCATCACCAAAGATGATCATCTCGGCATCCTTAACATCCAATCAGACCAAATCGCTGGCCTAGATGACAGTGATGCCAATCTCCTCCACTCTTTAGCTAACCAAATCGCCATCGCCCTCACCAATGCACGCTACTTCTCCGAATTGGCTCAAGCCCGTGACCAAGCTGAAGCCGCTAACCAAGCCAAATCTGTCTTCCTCGCCAATATGAGCCATGAACTCCGTACCCCCCTCAACGCCATTATTAACTTCTCCTACATCCTCAGCCTCGATGCCAATATGAACGCCGACCAAACCGATTACACCAACCGCATCCATCGCGCTGGTAAACATCTCCTCAATCTTATCAACGAAATTCTCGACCTCGCCAAAATCGAAGCCAAACAGCTTTCTCTCGCCTATGAAGAGGTTTCTCTGCCTTACGTCGTCTCCGATACGATGACCATCACCAGCGGACTCATCGACAACAAACCGATTGAACTTAATCACCATATCCCCCCCGACTTCCCCTTTATCCCTGCCGACCGCATCCGCTTACGCCAAATTCTGCTCAACATCCTGTCTAACGCGGCTAAATTCACCGAAGAAGGTGCCATCACCCTCACCGCCACCTATGATGACGACTGGATTACCATCAGCATCGCCGATACCGGTATCGGCATCGCCCCTGATGATATTGACAAAGTGTTTGAATCTTTTGTCCAAGTAGGTGACGTCATGTCTAACAAAACCCAAGGTACAGGACTAGGTATGCCCATCAGCAAACAGCTGATTGAACTTCACGGGGGTCAAATGTGGGTCGAAAGCGAACTCGGCCGCGGCACCACCTTCTACTTCACCCTCCCCCGTACCAACCATATAAATATCAATTAAAAATGAATTTGCGAACCCGTTATCCCTACAGTAAAATCTAATCATTAACAATGTGATAAACCACAAAGCGAGATGTACTTCATGAATAAAATAATCAACCGCTCCTTGTACTTCATTAGCTTCATGTTTCTCCTTATGGCCTGCCAAGGCACTGATCAACAAAGTCAAGAAATCAATGTGCTTTGCACCCCTCAAGAATCTTGGTGCGAGGGCATGAAACAACAGTTTGAGCAACAGTTCAATGTCACTGTTAATTATGTTCGCATGTCATCTGGTGAAGCCCTTGCCCGCCTCCGTGACGAAAAAGATAATCCCCAATTCGATATCTGGTGGGGCGGCCCCATCGACAGTTTTATTGTCGCTAAAAACGAAGGGCTCTTAGCTCCCTATGATTCCCCCAACTATACCAACCTCATCAATCAAGAACTCTATAAAGACCCTGATAACTATTGGGCCGGTATCTATGTCGGTTCGCTCGCCTTCTGTACCAACTCAGATTGGCTAGCAGCTAACCCTAATATCGCCCCCCCCCAATCTTGGGATGATCTCCTCAAACCTGAATTCCGCAATCAAATCATGGTCGCCCACCCCTCTACTTCAGGCACCTCCTATACCGCCATGGCCACCATTATCCAAATATATGGTGAATCTGATGGCTGGGACTATATCAACCAATTAAGTAACCAAATCACCCAATTTACCCGTAGTGGCTCCGCCCCCTCCACCTTCGTTGGGCAAGGCGAAGATGCCCACGTCTGTATCGGGTTTTCCCATGATATCATTAAAAAAATCGAGGATGAACAAGCCCCCCTCATCATGACTTTCCCCCAAGAAGGTACCGGCTACGAAATCGGTGGTATGGCTATCATTAATAACGCCGCCCATCTTGACCTCGCTCAAAAATGGTTTGATTGGGCCCTTACCCCAGAAATCCAAGCGCTAGGCCCCACTTACCAAGCGTATCAAGCTCCTACCGTCGCCGGCGTCGCTTTATCCCACCCAGAACTGCTTGAGGTTAACTTGATCGATTATGATTTCATCTGGGCCGCCCAACACAAAAATGAGATTGTTACCAAATTTATCAACGAAATAGCCACCGCCGACAACCTGAAACAATAAAACGTAACAATGAACCAACAAACACAACCCTCGGCCACCACATCATTATCCCCTTTCCAAGGCTTACGCCGCACCCTCCTCTTCTCCTTCGTCCTCCTCTCTCTCATCACTGTCGTCTTAACCACTCTCGTCAACAGCCTCATCTCCATCCGCACCTCCCAAAATCTCGTCCTCAATGAACTCATCGCCAACGCCGAACTTAACGAACAAACCATTAATAATTGGCTCACCGAACGTCAACAAGACCTCGAAAGCCTCATCCTCAACCCCACCAACTTTATCTACACCCAACAACTGATCAACGGCAACCAAGTCAACCAACAACAGTTCTTAGCCCATATTCAATTTCAACTCTTTCCCACTGGCCTGTTCGATGAACTCTTTCTCATTGATGAGGCGGGACAAGTCATCTTTAGCACCGAAACGGACAATATCGGCCGTAATCATCGCCATCAACAACATTTCCAAGAAGGACAAACCTCCCCTTTCATCTCTAAAACATTCTTCAATGTCGATACCGGCAACCACGAAATTATCCTCACCATTCCCCTACTTAACGCTGACCAAGAAACCATCGGCCTCTTCGCCGGTCGCCTCAGCGTTCTTAATATGACCCAATATGTCCTCGCCCGTGCCGATACCACCCAAACCGGTGAAACCTATCTCGTCAGCCGCGACCGCCAATTTATCACCAAACTCCGCTTCCAACCCCAATCCCAACTCGCTACCTCAGAAGGCATCGATATCACCCTCGCTGATAACGGCACCCTTAATCATGCCGGCAACTATCAAAATTATAACGATGTCGCCGTCGTCGGTGCCTATCGCTGGCTACCAGACCTCCAAGTCGTGCTTGTCGCCGAACGTGCCGAAAGTGAAGCACTCGCCAATGTCCAACAACTCCTTCTCACCAATACCATTATCGCCCTCATTATCATCGCCTTATCCTTGCTTATCGCTCTCATCATTACCAACCAAATCATTCATCCCATCACCCAACTAACCGATGCCGCCACCGCCATCGCCGAAGGCAACCTCAACCATATCATCCCCATCACCGACCATAACGAAATCGGTATCCTCGCCCAAGCGTTCAATGCCATGACCATGCGTCTTCGTGATCTCATTGCCACACTCGAACAACGTGTCGAAGCCCGTACCGCCGAACTCGCCGAAGCCCGCGATGCCGCCCAAGCCGCCAACCAAGCCAAATCAACCTTCCTCGCTAATATGAGCCATGAACTCCGCACCCCTCTCAATGCGATCATTAACTTCTCTTATCTGCTTGACCTAGGCGATAATCTCACCGAAGACCAAAGAGACTTTACCAGCCGTATCCACCGTGCCGGCAAACATCTGCTCAACCTTATCAATGAAATCCTTGACCTCGCCAAAATCGAAGCCAATCAACTCACCCTCGATTACGAAAAAGTCTCTCTCCCCTATCTCATCCATGATGCCATCTCCATCACCAGCGGTCTCATCAACGATAAACCTGTCACCATTCAACCCCATATCCCTGATGATTTCCCTCCCGTCCGCGCCGATCGCATCCGCCTGCGCCAAGTTCTTCTCAATCTCCTCTCCAATGCCGCCAAATTCACGGATGAAGGTCATATCAGTATTGATGCCCAACAAAATGATGAATGGGTCACCATTTCCGTAACCGATACCGGTGTAGGTATCGCCCCCGATGATTTACCCAAGGTGTTTGAAACCTTCGTCCAAGTTGGGGATGTCATGACCCACAAAGCCCAAGGCACTGGCCTCGGCCTCCCCATCAGCAAACAAATCGTCGAACTCCACGGCGGCAAACTATGGGTCGAAAGCGAATTCGGCCAAGGCACCACCTTCTTTTTTACCCTGCCCTCCTCCCCACCCCCTACCAACAATGAAAAAACCCAAACTTAACCGGCCAAAACCAATACCTGCTTGACAAACGGACTCGAGTCCGTTAATATACTAGCAACTTAACTGAGTTTTATTAACAAACTCAATCTATTAAATCCACCTTAGCAGGAGACAAACTGAATGAATATCGCTCTTTGGATCGTCCAAGCCCTTTTAGGCTTCGCCTTTCTTATGGCCGGGGGCATGAAAGCCTCACAATCAAAAGAAAAAATCCTCGAAAACCCTCAAATGGGTTGGGCCAATGATTTTTCTGACTCGCAAATTAAAACAATCGGTATTTTAGAAGTTTTAGGCGCTATCGGTATCGTCCTCCCTTGGGCCACTGACATTCTCCCTTGGCTTACCCCCCTCGCCGCTTTCGGCCTCGTCCTCACTATGATCGGCGCCGCCTATACCCACTACCGCCGTGGCGAAATGCAAGCCATCATCCCTAATATGGTCCTTTTAGCTCTCGCCCTCTTCGTCGCCATCGGCCGCCTCTAATCCCCACCCTTGAGCTCTGAGGTTTCCCCCACAAACTTTACCATAACCATAACCTCACTTAAAACCTTAGAGCTCTCCCCCCCACACCTATTACTCCCCCACCACCACCGGCAAAAACCCCCGCTCTCCCACATTCTTCTGCACTAAAATCAAATCCGCTTCCTCATCAATCAAAGCTAAATCTAAATCACCATCGTTATCCACATCAAACAGTAACGCACAAGACGCCGCCTCCGGCGCCGTAAACTCACCCACCAACTCAAAATTACCATCACCATCATTCTCCCACAACATAAAATCCCCTAAATAGCTCGATGTGACCCAATCTAAATCCCCATCACCATCCACATCCCCTAAATCTACCGCAATCGGCAACGCATCCAACCCATAAATAACCGGCGGCGCTAACTGGCCAATCCCATCCCCCATCAATACCGACCCATTATGATTCGACCCATTCACGGTCACCACATCATCATGACCATCCCCGTTCACATCCCCCACGGCCAACATCCACACCCCTCCCCCCACGATCTGCGCCGGCCCAAAATCAAACGTCCCATCCCCCCGCGATAACAACACCCGTACCGTCGGACTGCTATCCCGACTCCCCACCACCAAATCCATTAACCCATCCCCATTCATATCCGCCGCTGCTAACCCCCATTCTCCCCCATCACCTCCCTCAAAATAAATCGGTGACCCAAACCGACCCCGCCCATCATTCACCAACAACGACAAATTCCCCGACCCCGCCGAATTTGTATTAACCACATCCACATCTCCATCTCCATCCACATCCAAAACGGCCAACCCCCGCGGCGCCTCCCCCACCCCAATCTCCACCTGTGGTTCAAATGTCCCATCCCCATTCCCCAACAAAATCGATACCGTATTGGCATCAATATTCGCAATCGCCCAATCCATATGCCCATCCCCATTGAAATCCCCCACATCATTAGGACTCGCTCGCTGATTAACTGGCGTTGTCGGCCTTAAATAACCGCCAAACAACCCCCGTCCCTCCCCCAAATTCAAAAACAAGCGCACATCCGCCGTGTCTTCATTGATAATACCCAAATCCAACCACCCATCTTCGTTAAAATCAGTCGCCACCCCACCATAAGCCCGCGTCCCTTCATTCGCTATATCCCGTGTCGATAATGTCTGGCTCAGCTCCCAACGGGGGACAGTCACCTGTGTTCGTGCCCAAAACGAAAAGCTATAACTTGCGCCCACCGGCAAACCCTCCCCATCAGTCGCTCTGATCGTCACCATGACCATTTCGCCTGCGCTGAACGGCCGTTCCCCCCGCCACCGCAACCCCCTACCCCCAGCCTCCACCAACCATTCCCCCGGCCGCACCCCGCTCCATTTCCCCACCACCATCCCCGCCACCCCCGCCACCGGCTGTTCTAACAAAATCTCGATTTCACTATTAACCGCCACCCCTAAATCACCCCCCGCCGGCACCGTTCGCACCACCACTAAACCACCACCAGCCCTCCCCGTATCAATCCCGTTCACAACAACCACCAACCAACCAAACATCAGCACACTTACCAACCAGCCAACAGCTCGCCACATATAACGTCCCCACCCATAACCTCTATTTACCACATAATCAATCATCTCATTCCTTATCATCTAATCCCGTAATCAACCGCGCCCCGCGCTTACGTGTCCAATAATTCCACGCCCATTGCACCAACACCAAAATCTTATTATCAAATTCAATCAAAAAATGTATATGCACCAAAATCCAAATCAACCACGCCGGAAAACCACTCATCTCCCAACGACCAATATGCGCCACGGCCGAATTACGCCCAATCACCGCCAAGTTTCCTTTATCATTATACTTAAATGGTGCCAAACGGGAGCCCTCTAACTGCGCCAAAATCAGCTTAGCCACATACTTTCCTTGCTGCATCGCTACCTGCGCCACCCCCGGCAATGGCTCACCCGTCTGATGCGCATAATGGGCCAAATCCCCCAATACAAACAGCTCCTTAAAGACGCCCACACTCATATCCGCATTCACCATTATCCGTCCCATCCGATCCGTCTCGGCCTCGGCCACCTCCGCCAAATGCTCGCCCAATCCCGCCACCTTAACCCCCGCCGCCCACAACACCGTCCGTGTCGCCAACTCCTCCGTCTTATCCGTCGCCAGCGACCGCAACGTCACCCCATCCTCACGTATCTCATCCACCATTGTCTGTGTCATAATCTCCACCCCCAAATCAGCCAAAGAATCAGCCGCCTGCAACGACAATTTTCGCGTAAACGGTGGCAACACCCGTTCCTCTCCTTCCACCAGCACAATCCGCGTTTGCTTCGGATCAATCCGTCTAAACTCCCCTGACAAAGTCTTATTAGCCAACTCCCCCAACGCCCCCGCTAACTCAACCCCCGTCGCCCCCGCGCCCACAACCACAAATGTCAACCAAGCCCGCCGCTCCGCCTCATCCCCCGTCTTCTCCGCCATCTCAAACGCATGCAGAATATTTCGCCGCATCTCCAACGCATCTTCCACACTCTTTAACCCTGGCGCCAATGGCCGCCACCCATCTTGCCCAAAATAATGATAGGTCACCCCTGTCGCCACAATTAAATAATTATACTGAATCTCTTGTTCCCCCAAATAAACCAATTTCTGCCTCGGCTCAATACGCGTCACCTCCCCCGCCAACACCTGTACATTCTTCGCCTTCTTCAAAATCGACCGCAACGGTGACGTAATATCCCCCGGTGACAAACCACCCGTCGCCACCTGATACAATAACGGCTGAAACAGATGAAAATTGCGCTTGTCAATTAATGTCACCCGCACTTCCCGCCCCGCCAGCTGTTTAGCCGCATACAACCCACCAAAACCGCCCCCGATAATCACTACATGTGGTCTATTTTTGCTCACATATCACCTTCTACAACTAAAATGGGGGCGGCCTACGCCGCCCCCATCAACATTACCGCGCTTCCCAAATCGTTAGATCATCAAAAGCAACCTGAATCGACTCCTCCGCCGTCGCCGCCGCGAAACCAGCATACCCATTGGTGTACGTGGCATCAAACGCCTGCGCTACTAACTCACCATTCACATACAACGCCAAATACTCACCAACACACACAGCTTGAAGCGTATTCACACTTTGCCCATCATTCACTTCCCGTGTCCGCTCCCAATCAGCTAAAGCGGTCACATCATCCCCCACCCCCATCCGAATCGAACTGTAACCATCACCACTAATCAGGAAATAATAGCCGTCGCCATTATTGCTCGGATCAGCCCGGCATATAACGCCATATCCATTATCTTCAAAGGTCGATAACTGCTCTGTCGTCACTTCAATCACCACATCAGCATGGAGCTCATCATTCAAACCCCAAATGTAACCACCGGCAAAGGCATTGATCTGGTAACGGCCGTCAACCACCCCTAAATCATACTGCCCCTCCCCATCAGAGAAGGTTTCCCAAGCACTCGCCGCCGCAAAATCTTCACTCACCAAGACGTCAAGCACTTCGTAATCCCCTAAAGGCACGCCTGGCTCAGCATCGGCATCAACTGTAATGCCCGTACCAATCGCTTCCGTAACGGTGACATCATCAAAGGCAACTTGCACCATCTCCCCATCAGGCCCACCACGCACCGCTAACCCAGCATACCCAGTCACATAAGTCCGATCAGTTGTCTCACCTAACAACTCACCATTCACATACAGCGCTAAATAATCCCCCACACACACCGCCCGCAACTGATTGACCGCCGCCCCTGTCTCAATAACATCATTAGGCGTCCACTCAACCAAAGAGACAACGTCATCATCATCAGCCCGTCGAATCGAGAAATAACCATCACCACTTACTAAAAAGTAGTAACCATTCCCGTTATTACTCGTATCCGCCCGGCACACAACCCCATACCCGTTATCTTCAAATGTCGACAACTGCTCGGCCGTCACCTCAATCACCACATCCGCATGAAGTGCTTCTTTCAACCCCCAAATATAACCACTCCCCTGACTCATCATCACATACCGGCCATCTTCCACTTGCCCACTAAGTAGCTCCGTCTCAAAGTTTTCCCAGCTATCTGCCTCATCAAACGTTTCCGTCAACAACACATCCAATAACGTGAACCGTTCCGTCACATCACTGTTGCTGGAAACTGCTGTCGGCTCTGGTTCTGGCGTCGGCTCCGCTGTCGGCTCCGCTGTTGGCTCGGCCGTTGGCTCCGGCTCGGCCGTCGGCTCCGCCGTCGGTTTCATCGCCGGTTCCTCCGTCGGCCCCAATGTCGGTTGCGCCACAATATCTTCCGTCGTCCCCCCTGAACCAACCACCGCTGTCGGCGCCACCTCTTCTTCTGTTCCCTCTTCTCCCCCACTACATGCCACCACCAACACCCCCACCATCATCATGATAATCCATAAGCGGATATACTTAACATCCATTTTACATTATTCTCCTTAATAGTTAATTTAATACCCTTAACGCCCTTCACGAATCGTTAAATTATCAAACGCAATATGCGCATTCTCTTCCGCCGATGCCGCCGCAAACCCAGCAAAACCACTGGTATAGGTCGTGTCAATCGCTTCTGCCGCTAAATCCCCATTAACATACAACTCTAATTTTGACCCAACACATACCGCTTTAAGCTGATTGATGCTCTGACCACTATTCACTAAACTATTTTCGTCCCAATCAGACAAAGCTGTGACGGAATCCCCTTCGCCTCGGCGAATCGAAACAAAGCCGTCACCACTAACCAAGAAGTAATACCCATCGCCGTTATTGCTCGTGTCTGCTCGGCACATCACCCCATACCCATTATCTTCAAATGTTGACAACTGTTCAGTTGTGACCTCAATCACCACATCAGAATGGAGTTCATCATTTAAGCCCCAAATATAACCGTTGCCGGCGTTGTTGATTTCGTAACGGCCGTTAACCACCCCCGCCTTAATCGTCCCCTCATCATTCGCAAACGTCTCCCACGCATCCTCCGCATCAAAATTTTCCACCAACAAAACCTCACCCAACGTCGTATCCCCCAAACTCTCTTCACTCGTCTCCGGCTCCGCCGTCGGCTTCAACGCCGGCCCATCACTCCCACCATCCCCACCATCCCCAGATACACTAACCTCCCCCAAAGATGGTGTCGGCTCCGCCGCTGGCTCATCACCACCACAAGCCACTAACAATAAAATCACCATACTCATCAATAACCAACTATATTTCAAACCTTTCATTATCTATCTTCTCCTTGATCTTCGATAATTTCAAACACAGAACAATATCCTGTCATTTCTGCGCAGACACTATCCGCTTTTTTATGTTAACCAACTCGTTAACAGCCCAATCAGGGCTGTCATACCTGCGGAGGCAGGTATCCACTTATAATCTCACAGCCTGTGGAACTTTCCACTCTCAACGCTTTCAGTCACACGCTATTATTGCCCTCTTAATACACTAAATTCAAATATACCATACCCATTGGACGAAGCAGAACGTTCATTACACCCATTCACCCCCTGCACAGTATAAAATGCCATCGGATCAGCGGTTAAAATCGCATCATCCACTTGAAAACTATACGCAGCTTGGCCACCCACCGCCAAAGCATCTGCCGCCCCTGCCCCCAAATACGGTTCAGTCGCGCTCATCCATACAATATGATTATCATTCCCGCTCTCTGCCGTCCAACTAACAATAATATCACTCATCCCCAAAACCGACCCACTCACCGTCGGCACCACCGCCGCCGTCGTATCCACACATCCCTGCCGCTCAATCGCCCCAATATCACACCCCACCGCTGGCCGTGGATTACCCACTTGATCATCCAATAATGTTCCCCCATTATAATTAGTACACCCTGCCGGATTCCCCCCATTAATCGCTAAACTACCTAATCCCACACTATGATGCTCCGTCTCGTAACCATTCGCCGCTAAACCACCCAAATACGGTACCGCCGCTTCAATAATCACTCCCTCCATGTTTCCACTAATAAAACAGTTACTGCCTATAACACCCAACAAATTATACCCCTGAGATACCACCCCCGCCTGACAATCTTGATCACCATAAACACCACTACTATCTGTACGGCTCGCATTGCCCGCCACCAATGTATTACGCAATGTAAACGTCGACCCATCAAGCCCCCCACCAGTGCCACCACCAGTCGCATCTGCATTCGCCGTATTGGCCGTCACACTCACATTGGCTAACAATGTCTCGCCCCCGCCCTCACTCCATATCCCGCCACCATCACCACCCGCCTCATTACTACTAATCGTGCTATTCTCCATCTTAACAATCGCCGAACCGCTCACATACAGACCAGCCCCATCTCCATCTGTCAAATTACTCGCCACCATTGAATCCGCAATGTTAACCCGGCTATTCGAAAACGCTGAGATTCCCCCACCAATATCTGACGCAAAATTCCCCTGAATCCGACTATTACTCACGAATAACTCCCCATACACATCAATCCCCCCACCACGCGCCGCAATCCCATTCTCAATCGTACTCAAACTAATATTATGCGTCCCATTCGAGAACAAAAACACCCCGCCGCCAGCCACACCCGCCGAATTGCTCGTCAACGTCCCCCGCAACATCGATAAATTCCCATCTTCCATCGCAATCGCCCCCCCCGATGAATTGCTACTATTCAACGAAAAACTGCTATACTCAATCGTCAACGTTTCCAACGGTTGTAACCAAGCATAAATCCCGCCCCCACTCCGATCAGAATCATTTAAAAAGAAGGTGCTATCAACTATCGTTATCGGATGCTCTGTATAAATAGCCCCACCAGAATCATCCGCATGATTCTCTTGAAAACCACAAGAGATACTCATCGTTCCTGTATTATAAATCCCCCCACCATGCTCATCATCACTATTCAAGACACTTTGCACAAAATTCTCCCGTACTTGGCAATTATTCCCCGACAAACTCATCGTCCCCGCATTATAAATCCCCCCACCATAACCATCATCCTGCCCATTAACACTATTACTAATAACCGTACTATCAATTAAATTAACGACCGCACTACTACTCGCATAAATCCCCCCACCATAACCAGCTAATGAATTCGCCGACTCTACCGTATTATCTTCGATGGAGCTATTCGTCACCGTAATTGTACTATTCGTCGCATAAATCCCCCCACCATATGCCCGTGCATTATTACTCATATCAAGCATATTCTGATCAATCCGACTATCCGTAACCGTAACCGTACCCGACAAACTATAAATCCCCCCACCATATGCATAACTAGTTCCTCCCTCCGCCAGCACACGAGCCTGATTATCCGCTATCGTAGACCCTTGGCGAATAATCACCTCCCCCTGATAATTATAAATACCCCCCCCACGCACTGACCCACCATTACTTGTCGCCATCCCCCCTTCAATAATACTCGCATATACATCAACTGTCCCCCGATAATTATAAATATTAGCCCCACTAACCGCTCGGCCACCCCGCACCGTCACCTGATTCAACAACAACTTCGCCCCCTCCCTCACCTCAAACACCCGCGTACTATTATTCCCATCAATCACCCGCGACAGCGCCCCATTCCCCAAAATCGAAATATCACTATTCACCACCAACACACTCCCCAACGTATACGTCCCCGCAAACATCGATATATAACTCGGCCCCGCCCCCGCATTCGACTCCTGCATCGCCGCCCGCAACGTACAATTCCCATTCACATCCGCACACACCCCATCCCCAATATTCACATCACTATTATCCGCCGTACTATTCGTCGCAAAAAAACCAATAGCCCGTCCCGATACCACTTCCTCTCCCCCACCCTCTTCCGCTCGCACCACCGTCACCATCCCCAACACGGCTAATAATATAACCACCATTACCCCATAAAATTTTTGGCTTAACATAATTTTTTCTCCTCAAATACCACACACCATAATTTTACCTAGGGGCCTATCACCACCAAAATCAAGCCCAATTATGCTCTATTATACGCCAAACACTCTTTCCAACCGAAATCAAACCAATTCTTGTACTATTTTAATACCATCTTGGCCCCATTTCCTTTATAATGTCATTAATAACCTAACGTAACCTGAGTTCGACAATTCCCCCCTCCCCCCAACGTCATTTCGAGCGCAGTTCAATCCGCCCCACTCTCAACAAGCCTCACCCCTAAATCAAGGATTGAACGAAGTCGAGAAATCTACCCTAACAAAACATTAACCAACTCATCCACAGGCTTAATCCATCAAACTCAAGTTAACGTAAGAAATAACATCGCCATCACATCTAAATTGTTTAACTAAAAGATTCTTCTCTTTTGATTTAACAACTTCTAATCTCTAACTATCACTTAAGGAGATCGCTATGTCGACAACCGCACTCCAAGAAGAAATCAGCCGCCTCCGCCAACGCGTCGCTATCCTCGAAGCCCGTGAACAACAACGCCGCCAAGAAGCGGCCGAGCACGCCCAATACGCCACCCGTTTCGAAGCCATCTTCGCCAATACCCCCATGGGTATCATCATCACCGATCCTGACGGCAACTTCATCCAAAGCAATGCCGGCCTCACCAACATCCTCGGCTACACCGAAGCTGAAGTCTGTTGTGTCATGTCCCTCAAACAACTCACCCACCCCGACGATGTCGCCCCCACCAAACGCGTCTTCACCGAACTCATCAACGGCGGCCGCCAAACCCACACCTTCATCAAGCGTGTCCGCCACAAAGACGGCCATTACATCTGGACCCACACCACCATCTTCGCCAATCATGACGATGACGGCCAACGCCAACATATCATCCTCATGTTCGAAGATATCACCGAACATATGCAAGCCACCCAAGCCCTCAAAGCCAGCGAAGAACGATACCGCCTCATCTCCAAACTCACCTCCGATTACATCTATAGCTTAAACATTCAGCCAGACCAAGAACCCTCTCTCAACTGGGTCCTCGGCGCCTTCACCCATATCACCGGCTACTCCATGCTCGAAATCGCCAACAACGGTGGCTGGGTCTCCCTCATCCACCCCGATGACCGCCCCCAATGGCATGAACAACACCTCCACAACATCGCCACCAATGAAGCTGGCCACGGCCAATACCGCCTCATCACCAAATCCGGCCAAACCCGCTGGATTCGTGACCAATGGCGCCCCCAAACAGACCCCCAAACCGGCCAAGTCACCCAACTCCTCGGCGCCGTCAGCGACATCACCCACCACCATGAAGCCGACGTCGAACGGGAACGTCTCCTCGTCGAACTCCAACGCCAAAGCGCCATCATGGAAACCACCCCCGACTTCGTCGGCATGATCGACATGAACGGCCATATGCTTTACATCAACCCCGCCGGCCGCCAAATGATCGGCAAAACCGATGCCCCCATCGAAGAAATCCATCCCGCTGACTACCTCCCCCCCGATGCCCTCAATCGCCTCAATAACGAAATTATCCCCGACCTCCTCACCCACGATGGCGTCTGGCAAGGCTCTCTCCCCGTCCAACGCGCCGATGGCACCCGCATCCCCACCACCCAAGCCATCACCATCATCCGCAACGAAGCGGACGAACCAATCAGCATCGGCGCCATCGTCCGCGACGTCAGCGACTTTAAACAGATGACGTACCAACTGAAACAAGCCAAAGAACGGGCCATCGCCGCCAACCGCGCCAAAAGCGCCTTCCTCGCCAGCATGAGCCATGAACTCCGCACCCCCCTCAACGCCATCCTCGGCTTCAGCCAACTCATGAGTCGCGACCGCGGCCTCACCGCCGAACAACAAGACAACCTCCAAATTATCAATCGCAGTGGCGAACACCTCCTCGCCCTCATCAACGACGTCCTCGAAATGTCCAAAATCGAAGCCGGCCGCACCTCCCTCCACCTCACCGAATTCGACCTCCACCGCCTCTTCGAAGATATGGAAGATATGTTCTTCCTTCGCGCCAACGGCAAAGGGCTCTCTCTTCTCCTCGAACGCGAACCCAACGTCCCTCGCTATGTCCGTGCCGATGAAGGCAAACTCCGTCAAGTCCTTATCAACCTCATCAGCAACGCCATCAAATTCACCGACAAAGGGGGTATCACTATCCGCGCCCGCTACCACGACGATAACCATGTCCACGGCCACCACCATCTCCATGTCGAAGTCGAAGACACCGGCCAAGGCATCGCCCCCGACGAAATCGGCCAACTATTCGAAGCGTTCGTCCAAACCAAAAGCGGCGCCACCTCCCAAGAAGGGACCGGCCTCGGCCTCGCCATCAGCTACCAATTCGTCAAACTCATGGGCGGCGAACTCAGCGCCAAAAGCAAACTCGGCCAAGGCTCCCTCTTCAAATTCGCCCTCGACCTCACCCCCGTCGACGCCGCCGCCGTCACCATCCTCCAACCCACCCGCCGCGCCATCGGCCTCCAACCAGATCAACCCACCTACAAACTCCTCATCGCCGAAGACCGCCTCGAAAACCGCAAACTCCTCGTCCAACTCCTCCGCCCCTTCGGCTTCGAGATCCGCGAAGCGGTCAACGGCCAAGAAGCGATCAACATCTGGCAACAATGGCAACCCGACCTCATCTGGATGGATATCCGTATGCCCATCATGGACGGTTACCAAGCCACCAAACATATCAAAGCCACCCCCCAAGGCCAACACACCAAAATCGTGGCCATCACCGCCAGCGCCTTCGAGGAAGACCGCACCCTCATCCTCCAAGCGGGTTGCGATGATTTTGTGCGCAAACCATTCCGTGACGAAGATATCATCACCGCCCTCGAAAAACACCTCGGCCTCAACTTTATCTTCGATGAAGATAATGCTACCAACATCGACACCCCCTCACTCGCCGCCGACAACATCACCCACATCCCCCCCGCCCTCCTCGGCCAACTCCACCAAGCCACCCTCGAAGCCGATTTCGACGCCATCTTCACCACCATCAGCCACATCCAAACCGATTATCCCGCTATCGCCACCAGCCTCGCCGAACTAGCCAATAACTATCAATACGACCAACTACTTACCCTCATCGAAGATACAGGAGTTTTGAATGCCGCCTAGTCGTACCCAAGGTAACATTCTCGTCGTCGACGATACCCAAGCTAATCTACGCCTCATCTCCGGCATGTTGGCCGAGCAAGGCTACAAAGTTCGCCCCGTCCCCAACGGCGCCCTCGCCCTGCGCGCCGCCCAAGCCGCCCCCCCTGACCTCATCCTCCTCGACATCAACATGCCCGGCCTCAATGGCTACGAAGTCTGCGAACAGCTCAAAGCGGACGAGCGCACCGCCGACATCCCCGTCATCTTCATCAGCGCCCTTGACGAAACGCTCGACAAAGTCAAAGCGTTCCAAGTTGGTGGCGTCGACTACATCACCAAACCATTCCAATTTGAGGAAGTCCTCATCCGCCTCCAAAACCACCTCTCACTACGCGACTTGCAACGCCAACTACAACAAGCCAACGATGAGCTTGAGGAGCGTGTCGCCCAACGCACGGCCGAGCTCCAACGCCTCAACAACGCCTACGCCCGCTTCGTCCCCCGCGAATTCCTCAGCTTCCTCCACCGCCCCAGCATCGTCGAACTCGAACTCGGCGACCAAGTCCAGCACGACATGTCCATCCTCTTCACCGACATCCGCTCCTTCACCACCCTCTCCGAAACGATGACCCCCCAAGAAAATTTCAACTTCCTCAACAGCTACCTCCAACGCGTCAGTCCCATCATCCGCCAACACAACGGCTTCATCGATAAATACACCGGTGACGGCCTCATGGCCCTCTTCCCCCAAACGGCCGATGACGCTGTCCGCGCCGCCATCGCCTCGGCCCACACCATCACCACCTTCAACCAACACCGCCAACAACGTGGCTACGTCCCCATCCGCACCGGTACCGGCATCCACACCGGCTCCCTCATGCTCGGCATGGTCGGCGAAGAGGAACGCATCCAAGGCACCGTCATCTCCGATGCCGTCAATCTCGCCGCCCGCCTCGAAGAGTTGACCAAACAGTACAAAACCCAAATTATCGTCAGCAAACAGACGATGCTCCAGCTCGAAGATACCAGCCAGTACCATTTTCGCTTCTTAGATCGTGTTTACGTCAAAGGCAAACACAAACCGGTCACTATTTTTGAGATTTTTGATGGGGATTCGGCCGAGTTATGCGCAGCTAAGGAAAAGACGAAGGAGTTATTTGAAACGGCCGTTCACGCCTACCACGCCGGCTTCCCCGACCAAGCCCGTACCCACTTCCACACCCTCCTCAACCAATCCCCCCACGACCTCACCGCCCAAGCCTACCTCGAACGCCTCAACTAAACTTCCCTCCACCAACCACAATTGCCGATCATCTACAACAAGCTATAATTAAGTAAAATAACCTGAGTTCGACAATTCCCCTCTCCGCCCAACGTCATTTCGAGCGCAGTTCAATCCGCCCCACCCTCGATAAGCCTCACCCCTAAATTAAGGATTGAACGAAGTCGAGAAATCTGCCCTAAAAATACCCCAAACAACCCTTACAGCGGCTTAATTAATTATCGAACTCAGGTTAAAATAAATAACTAAATAACCCAGAATTCTGCCATTCCTGCAAAAATTCTGTCCCTTTTTCTACTAACCTGAGTTCGATATTTCACCCTCTCCTCCCAACGTCATTTCGAGCGCAGTTCAATCCGCCCCACTCTCGATACGCCTCACTCATAAATCAAGGATTGAACGAAGTCGAGAAATCTGCCCTAATGACACCCTAACCAACAATTACACCGGCTTAATCAATTCAGGGCTGTCATTCCTGCGTAGATGCTGTCCGTTTTTCTTATGTCAACAACCATTTACAGCCCAATCAGGGCTGTCATCCTCGCGAAAGCGGGGATTCACTTCTAAACCCACCTGTACTTCGGCTTCGTTCTCCGCAAATCCTGCCACAATACAATCTTTATGAAGAAATTTACCTTGTCTACATCTAAATTCACTCTATCCTACCCCACCTCGGCCACCCTCGCCCTTCTATCCACCCTCTTCGTCATCCTCTGCTACAGCCCCACCATCCCCCTCCCCTACTTCTGGGACGACGCCGCCCACATCATCATGCTCGCCGATGCCAACCACCTCGATATCTGGACCAATGCCGTTGGCTATCGCTACTATCGCCCCTTAAGCTTCAGCTTTTACAAACTAACCTTCGACCTCTTACCGTATGGTGCCACCACCCTACCCCACATAATCATTTTAGCCCTACACGGTTTGAACAGCTTCCTCGCTGGTAAACTTTGTCGCCTCATCTGGCACAAACACTCCATCACCCAACAAACCCTCCAAATCATAGAATTCACCGCCATATTAATCTTTGCCCTCCTCCCCTTTGCCGCCTTGCCCATTATCCACTTTGCCGGCGCCCTGCACCCCCTAACCACCTTCTTCACCCTAGCCGCTATCGTTTCTGTCCTCAAATATCTCCAAACCAACCATTCCTCTTGGTACTTTCTAGCCATCATCACCGTCCTAATCAGCCCCTACTGGCACGAATCAGGCATCATGGCTGGCAGCCTCATCATCTTGACCTGGTTCATTTACAACCGCAAATTCACCCTAAACGGCATCTTACCAATCACTATTTTCCCCATACTAAGCGCCTCTTTTTTAGCCGTCTGGCTCGCTATCCCTAAACCTTTTACCAACGAAATCAGTATTGGCACCTGGGATGTCATCTTAGCCAAAATCACCTTTTTTTCTCAAAGCATCACCTACCCCTTACAACCCATCGCCACCTACCTCATTCAAAACTGGGGCTGGTGGGATTTAGGCGTCATCTTAACCATTAGCCTTGGGGTGCTCATCCTCGCCGCTTCTGCTTTGATTGAACAAAAACTATGGTGGCCCTTCCTCTTTAGTCTCGGCTGGCTCGCCATCACCATGCTCCCGATAGTCGTCGCCTTGCCCTTTGACTACATTATTACCAGCCCCCGATTGCTCTATTTCCCCGGCATCAGCGCTGTTATTTTATGGAGTACCGTCTTAGCCGCCTGCTTCACCAATCAAACCTATCAACCGCTCCACCGCACCATGGGACTTATCTGGCTCTTACTTCTACTAGCTTTCCCCTTCGCCTATATTCAACGTGAAGTACGCTTACACATTATCGGCTTAACCCCCCTGCAACAACTATCTGAATCTGTCCGCCAATACCCCGATGAACGTCATCTAATCGTCAACACCGTCGACTGGATCGCCTATCAACAACCCGTATACCCGCTAGGACATGATGGCGTCACCGTATCAGCCGACTACATCCTCCCCTCCCAACTCGTCTTCGCCAACACCGGCATCAATATGAACGGTGACTTTGTTAGCTTCAGTAATTTACATCCCGACTTACCCCAATACCATTTAGCCACCTTAGGCCAACCATTAGATTGGGATCTAGCCAACCAAGTCGCCCAATACGATAAAGTTTGGTTCACCCACTATACCCAATCTGAGGCCAACACCCAGCTCGTCGGCCATGTCGATACAACCACCAACATCAAACCCATACCAGACCAATATTTAGCCAACTTTGACCACAAAGCTTACTTACTACACGCCGCTTATGAACCACAACCAGATTCGTTAAAACTAACCCTTGATTGGTGGTTTCCCTCCCCAGACATCCGCCCCGATGCCGTTATTTTCGCCAACGTATTTGATTGTGCCGGCAATTTCATCGGCCCCGAAAGCGGTCATCCTTTAGGCAAAATGCTCCTCGTTCCCAACCTCCCCACTGGGGCTAAGGTACATGATATTCGGCATGTTCCCTTAGACACCATACCCGCCGATAACTGCTATCAAGTCGAAATCGGTTTCTTTTTCCCCGATGGCACCCGCATGACCGCCTATGCCCCTGATGGCTCACAATACAACAATCAACTATTCTTGTTATCAAACCACTCCCCCCCCATTACTCCCTAACCACCACTGTATAACCCTATAAAAACCGCAAACCAGCCTTAATCATATGCAACATCACCTCGGCCTCCTGCTTGAAACGATCAATCTCAGCCGATAACGGTGACACATATACCGTCCCATCCGCATACCGCTTCTCACTAGACAACGACCCATTAGGTGGTGCGTGATTCACATCAATCGATTCCCGCCATTTTTCCGCATGCGTTTCCCACTCCTCAGTATCAGCTAACTCAGGCGCAGTAAACCAAACATTCCACGTCAAAATGTTACCCTCTTGTAACATATTCCCCACACCTTCATTGAATATGCGCAAAACATACCGATTAAACATATCAACCACAGGATGATGCGTCAACTCAATAGCACCTATTTGAACATCAATATTGCCATGCATCCATGACCCACCATAATGCTCCGAAAATACAGGTGGCGTAAATCGTTTACTCAACCCTTTACGCACTGGGAAAACAGGCTGATTACGATCACCCACTTTATGGGTATTCACTTTAATTGCATGCTCTTTACTACCGGGAAACGGCAACCCATGCTTGTCAAACAGCTCCCAAATCTCTTGCAAAATTGGATCTTCATTCACATCCGGTGTAAACCAAATCTTCCCCTGAACACTCATATCCGCTGCTAAAGTTTTATTTGGCTCATCAACCCACCCCCGCTGTGATGTAACAGTCACTTCCACATTCAAGTTAGCCAAATGGGGAATATATGTTCCTTGTTGTGGGCAAACAATTGACCATACCCGTCCCGTATCATCATACCCAATCCGCGAAATATCATGAGCAAATCGTTGAAAACAGCGAGAGGTCTCATCATTCATAACCGTCAACCAGCTAAACTCCGGCCAATAAACAGATTGTTGCCGCGTAATCTTATCAATGTTATCCAAATTGCCTAACAAATCGATATCGGTCAAATCCGGTCTGTTTGGATCATTCGTCACATATTCAAATTTAGGATTGGATTGGGCAAACCCTCCCTTCCAACCAGCAGGCACAGTAGTATCTTTTTGAGTCATCTATATATCCTTAAATAGTGGGTAATTAATAATGTTACATCTCCTCAATGCCACAAATCAGCCTCAAACGCCCATCCTGCTAACACATATGAGCCGAGTCAACCATGAGTTTAAATTTGAACGCACCTCAGATAAAACAACATGCGGCGTATACTATAATAAACATAATCGTTAGTCAAATAATTACACTATCTATTAAAATCTAATCCCCAAATCATCTATTTATCATCAAATGCCACCCCTCATCAATGTCCACCTCGGCCCCCATTCACAATAACTGGCTCATACTGCTCCCCCGCCTGCGCTTCAGATAACCGCCATCCATTCGCCAAATTCCCATTATGACAATCATACCTCCCCTGTATACAACTCTCTAACATCGCTTCCATAATAGTCGGATGCCACGCATTAAACCAATCACCATGCAATGATGCCCCTCCCGCACGCTCCTCATCCACCTCATAATCATCAGATGCTAACCGCCACCCCTTACTACTCTTCGTCACCGGATCAAACACATCGGGCAAAACACCAAACGCATAATGATAACTCGGCCGCACAAGCGCCACCGGATGCGACACCGGACACACCACCTCCCCCGTACTCTCATCCCGAACCGGATAAGCCATATGCCCCTTATGATCCGCTGAATCTAAATCAACTCCATTCCAACAGCTCGGAAAGAAAATATCCATCCGCACTCTGTCCGGTGCCCGACACTCTGGAATAGTCGCGCTCCACCTTGGATTACTCCCATCACTCGACTCCCAACTCTGACAATGCCAACGGACAATCGCACTATCCTGCCCTTGTCCCGGTGTCGCCTTCGGATCTCCCGCAATCATCCGCAACCCAACCGGAACTGGCTGAATAGAATCTAAATCATCCACCCCCGCCGAATAATAAAAAACCTCATGCGCCTCTTCATTTGTCCCCACCACCGCCGGCACAACTTTCCACGCCTCTTGCCCCTGCTCATCAACCAATCTCTCCTTAGTAACTGGATCATAACTTGGCGCCAATAAAGCCGGTACCCAATAACCAGAACGATTCAACTCATTCCCCTGACACGTAGACGCTCCCTCCCGAACAATACTGACCATCGTCGTCATATGATCAATCAACATATTCCCATAAAACCGATGCAAATGAGCCCGCCCCTCCTCCTCCGGAAAAACAATCGGATCATTGTAACTACTATGTGAAAAATCACAATTAATCCGAATAATCCCCCGCCAACTCCTCGGCTCCGCCTTACTCGGCACCTGCGTCGCCGCAATCAAATCACGCGAACCAGACTCAAACAGATCCAACACCTCCCATGAATACAAAATCTCATCCCCCGTATCATCACGCCGCACCACCAATGTATGCTTACCCTCACCCACATCTGGATAAAAAATCTCGGCCCCACACCGCTCGAACTCAGCCTCATCCAATCGGCAACTAAAGTCAAAATCCGCCCCCTCAATAAAAAAAAAGCATACCGATCATAACCCTCTTGCGCCGGTGCCTCGACAAACCGCCACCCCTCAACATCCCCTCCTGTTTGCCCACGCCATACATAAAACAGTCCCAATAAACCAATTACCCCACCACAAACAACAAGATACTTCATTATTCTAATCATTTAATCGGGATGGTTCAGAAATCGGTTGACAAATTAGGTCAAAAGAAGAACCATCCAGCACCTTAAAAACAGAAGAATTTGCGAGAGCCAATCCAATTGAGGATGATTGAAGTGACCAAACTGAAATCATAAGCAAAAGGAAAGGCTCTACATGGCTAAGTATCACGTATCAACCCTAGATTTGTCAACTCGAATTGAAA
>DATHYN010000123.1:0-1225 GCA_035459145.1 Anaerolineae bacterium
CCCTACCCCCACCCCCAGCCCCTCCCCCATCACATTTTCTTCAATCTCCCACCATTTCCAATCCGATGAGGCTTGTCCCGCTCTCATCGTTTGCTCCGGCCACCCATTTAAACCCAACTCCCATAACAACAACGTTTCCAAATCCTCGCTATCAATCCCCATCACCGAGCGGCCCCCAAAATTTGCCTCCCAATCTATAAAATCTATCTCCGTCATCGTTAATGACACAACTTTTTGCAACAAAGTATCATCCCCCGCCAACATCTGCCTGATGACCGTTAACCACGCCTCCTCCCCTAACTGATATCGATCCCTTATGATTAACCCTCGTAACATCTCACCATCAACTTCTACCTCGGCCGTCCGCCCCGTCAACAAATTACGCCCCACCACCACCCGTGGCCGCGCAATCAATTGCGCCACCCCTACCTCCACCTCCGCATAAAAACCGTCACACTTCCCAACACCAGCACAGACCAATACCCCCATCTCCTCATCAACCCCCACCAGCCCCATTTCACCCAACGGATAACTCTCTGCTATCATTATTTCATCCTGCCCCCCTCCCCACCACCATCTACTCTGCCCTAACCGTGTCCCATACCCCATCACCGCTCCCTCGCCTAACCAGCCAACGGCCGTTGTCAACAACCACCTATCCCGCTCACTTTGTCTTTCATTATAAATTGAAAAATCAACCCCTTCCTCTCGCAACCGCTGATAACAATCTGTCAAACTACCAACCACCACCCCACCTATCTCCTCTTCCCCAATCACCCCCTCTAAATAACCCTCAGCCATATTTGCCATTTCCCCACACGCCAAAACCATGCCCTCATTAACCATCTCCCCATCAAATACTCGCTTACCCTCCGCTAAAACATAAGCCTCCAGCGCCTCGGCCGTTTGCCAACGCACCACTGGCAAAACCATCTCCTCCCCATCCACTCCTCTCCGATGATCACGCGGAACCACCAATCCATAACAAACCACGTCATCAGTCCAACGTCCCACCTCAAACCAACAACTCTGCTCCACCAACCGCTCTTCCCCCTTTATCACCTTTGTCGCCGGCGCCGCTGTCACCCCCTCGCTTACTACCTCACCACGACGACCACACCCACTTAAGCACACCCCTACCAATAAGCATAACCAACCTATTCGCATCAATTTCACCATTTTAACTCCTTTATTGCATGACAAATAGTAGCTTAACACCCTGTGG
>DATHYN010000124.1:0-10595 GCA_035459145.1 Anaerolineae bacterium
GCCCCCGCCAACGCATACACCTTGGCAATCGCCTCCCCTATCCCCCGCGATGCCCCCGTTACCAACGCCACTTTACCATCTAATCGCATATCCATACCCAACTCCTTTAATTCAAAACAGTTTCTTCACCCCCACCATTCACACATTCTATTATGACCCAAATCTCCCATCCTGACCATTCCCCCACCATTTCCTAACCAATTCACAACCTATTAATTCCTTCTCCAAAAAACAAACCCATTCCTGAGCAAAGTTTTGGCCGTTTTCTCCCTAAACAAAAATCCCCCACCGCCGCCCCAGCGACTTCCCCTAAAATTTGTTTTTACCTACTATTAATGATAAGCTACCCTATCATATAATTAACCTGATTGCGACAATTCTCCCCCTCCTCCCAACGTCATTTCAAGCGCAGTTCAATCCGCTCCACCCTCGACAAGCCTCACTCCTACATCAAGGATTGAACGATGTTGAGAAATCTACCCTAACCAACTCATCCACAGGTTTAATTCATTATCGACCTCAGGTTATAATTAATAGCTTTTTAATAACACCATGCGGATATTTTAATATGAACATCACACAACACTTTTGGCAACAAACAACTGGCTGGAACACATCCCTGCCCACCACCACCTCCCCCGCTCAACTCCTCCTCATCTTCGGTAGCCCTGCCAATTTACAACGAACCGATCTTATAACCCAACTACAACAAATCTACCCCCAAGCCCACCTCTTCGGCTGCTCCACTTCCGGTGAAATCTACACCGATTACGTCTACGATGGCTCTCTTGTCGCCACCGCTATCCATTTTGAACACGCCTACATTCACACCGCCGCCACCACCATCCAATCAATGGAAAATAGCTTCACCATCGGCCAGCAACTGAGCGCCGCCCTCCCCCCAGACAACCTCCGCCACCTCCTCGTCCTCTCCGATGGCCTCCATGTCAATGGCAGTGAACTCGTCCGCGGCCTCGCCCATAACCTCCCCGACCATATCACCATGACTGGCGGCCTCTCCGGCGACGCCGACCGCTTCACAAACACCTATGTCCTCCACAACGGCCAAGCCCAGCAACGCGTCATCTCCGTCGTCGGCCTCTACGGCCAACACCTCCACATCGGCTACGGCTCCATGGGCGGTTGGGACGCCTTTGGCCCCGAACGCCTCATCACCCGTTCCGATGGCAATATTCTCTACGAACTCAATGGCCAATCCGCCCTCGCTCTCTATAAAAAATACCTCGGCCAATACGCCTCCGGCCTCCCCTCTACCGGCCTCCTCTTCCCCCTCAGCCTCCGCACCGAAACCAATGACGATGGCCTCGTCCGCACCATCCTCGCCATCAACGAAGAAGACCAAAGCCTCACCTTCGCCGGCGATGTCCCCGAAGGTACCTACGCCCGCCTCATGAAAGCCAACTTCGAACGGCTTGTCGATGGCGCCATCGGCGCCGCCCAAACCAGCTACCAAGCCCTCAATGGCTCCTCCCCCGAACTCGCCCTCCTCATTAGCTGTGTCGGCCGTAAACTCGTCCTAAAACAACGTGTCGATGATGAAATCGAAGGCGTCCGCTCTATCCTCGGCCCCCAACCCATCTTCACCGGCTTCTACTCCTATGGCGAAATCTCCCCCTTTAACCCCTCGGCCAAATGCCAACTCCATAACCAAACCATGACCATCACCACCTTATCTGAACAAACACCCGCTTAAAGGCTTAACCCATGCACTCCATCCTCCAACGACAACTCCGTCGCCTCCAAATCGATTACGACTCTCTCCCCGATAATATCCAACAACTTCTCCAGCTCGTCGATACCGCCTACCAACAAGCCGATGATGACCGCATCATGCTCGAACGCTCCCTCGAACTCATGTCCGACGAAATGCTCGACATGAACAAAACCCTCCAACAAACCAATCAACAACTCCTCGCTCAAAAAGATAACCTCGAACAGCTCGTCTCCGAACGCACCGCTGAACTTGAAATCAAAACCGAAGCCGCCGAAGCCGCTAACCGCGCCAAATCCTCCTTCCTCGCCAATATGAGTCACGAAATCCGCACACCCATGAATGCCATCATCGGCATGACTGGCCTCCTCCTCGATACCCCTCTCAACCAAGAACAACTTAACTTTACCCAAACCATCCGCCAAAGTGGCGATACCCTGCTCTCCATCATCAATGACATCCTCGACTTCTCCAAAATCGAAGCCGAACAACTAACCCTCGAAGAACAATCTTTCGACCTGCGCTACTGCATTGAATCAACGCTAGACCTCATCGCCCCCCAAGTCAATGAGAAAAAACTCAACCTCGCCTACCTCATGACCGCCCAAGTCCCCGCTTACATCATCGGTGATAGCACCCGTCTGCGTCAAATCCTTATCAACCTCCTCAGCAATAGCGTCAAATTCACCCACGAAGGCCAAATCACCGTCACCATCAACGCCCAACCCCTCCCCTCTCCCCCCACCACCGATGATGACTACGACGAACTATATCAACTCCATTTTGAAGTCAAAGATACCGGTATCGGTATCGCCCCCGAACATATCGACCACCTCTTTGAACCATTCCACCAAGTCGATACCTCCACCACCCGTCGCTATGGCGGCACCGGCCTCGGCCTCGTCATCTGCCAACAACTAGCGACCCTCATGGGCGGTGCCCTCTGGGTCAACAGCCAACTCAACAAAGGCTCTACCTTTCACTTCACCATCCAAGCCAAAGTCCCCCACTACACCGAACCAATCTTTATGCTTGAGACCCAACCACAATTAACCAACAAAAGCATCCTCATCGTCGATGATAACGAAGTCAACCGCAATGTCATCTCCCACTATAGCCACCTCTGGGGCATGCGCGTCCATGAAGCCGCCTCCGGACCACAAGCTATCAAACTCCTCGAAGCGGGTCAATCCTTTGATATCGCCATCATTGATACCCAAATGCCTGCTATGAGCGGCCCCTTACTCGCCCAAAAAATGCAATCCTACTTCCAAACCCACTTCCCCCTCATCATGCTCTCCCGTACCGGTGAGCATATCGACCCCCAACACAAAGAACTATTCAATGCCTCTCTCACGAAACCGATCAAAGCCTCCCATCTCTACAATACCGTCCTTAATCTCTTCGCCCAAAAACCCCTTACCTATACCCCCCAAACCAATAAAAGCGTCTTTGACCGTCACATGGCCCAACGCCTCCCTCTGCGCATCCTTATCGCCGAAGACCATCACATTAACCAAAAACTAGCTCTCCAAATCTTAAGTCGCCTCGGCTATCGTCCCGATATCGTCGCCAATGGCCGCGAAGCGCTCACCACTCTCCGTGAAGTCACTTACGATGTCGTTCTGATGGATATGCACATGCCCGAAATGGATGGCATTATGGCCACTCTCGAAATTCGCAAGACTTTTCCTCCCCATAAACAACCCTACATCATCGCCGTCACCGCCAATGCCACCACCGAAGATAGAAACAACTGCCTTGATGCTGGTATGAACTACTATATTAGCAAACCATTTAAGGTCGAAGAACTCATTCATGCCCTCGAACTAAGTCAACAAGAACCCCAAGCCAATGCCACCACCCTACCCACCCAACCAACACCAACCACAGACGCTTCCCCTACACCAACCACAGACACCACCGCTACCGCTCCCATTATTGATCGCGCCTCACTTGATATGCTTCTCTCCTTCTTCGATGATTCCGATTCCGATAATCTCTCTACCCTTATCCAAGATTTTGATAATACTTGCCAAAACCTCTTCCAACAAGCAGACAAAGCGTTAGCTCAAGTCGACCATGAAACATTTATTCGTGCTGTGCACACAATCCACTCGACTGCTCTAAATTTTGGCGCCCAACGTCTGGCCCAAGCCGCTAATCAGCTAGAAAAAGCGGCCAAACAAGGCGATTTTGATACCGCCCAAGCCCAATTAAACCATTGCCGCCACTTAGCTGCCCTCACCAAAGCCCATCTCAATCAAGAATACAAAGATTAATTTATGCCTAAACACATTTTAATTGTCAAGGATTAATTTATGTCTAAACAAATTTTAATTGTCGATGATGACCTTCTTAATCGCAAAATATTAACCGCCAGTCTCAAAAAAAATAACTACGCCATTAAAACTGCTACCAATGGCCAAGAAGCCCTCGACATCCTCCATACCACCCGCATCAACGCTGTCCTTCTCGACTTAAATATGCCCATCGTTAACGGCTATCAAGTCCTTGAACAGATGAAAGCAGATGAGAAACTTGCCACCATCCCCGTCCTCATTACCTCCAACCTCGACACCGTCGACCATATCGTCCGTTGTCTCCAAATGGGCGCCTCTGACTACTTACCCAAACCATTCAACCCCATCCTCCTCAAATCTCGCCTCGAATCCGCCCTCGCCCAAATCGACCTCCAAGAAAAAATCGCCGAACTCGATGCCTTTGCCCACACCGTTGCCCATGACATAAAAACCCCACTCACCACCATTACCATGAGTTCAACCTTGCTTCGTCGCAATTTTAAAGAGCTATCCTCCACCAATAAGATTAAAATGCTCACTCGCATCGAAAGCAACAGCATTCGCATCAGCGGTATCGTCGACAGCCTTCTTCTCCTAGCTACTATCAATAACGAAGATATATCCGTCGAAACCATCAACATGGATCGCATCATAGTCGAAGTCCAAAACCGTTTAGACTCTCTAATTCAACAACATCAACCCACCATTGTTTTACCCAACAGCTGGCCCTCGGCCCTCGGCCACACCGCCTGGATCACCAAAGTCTGGGCCAACTACCTCAGCAACGCCCTCAAATACAGCGGGCCCAACCCCCATATCGAATTAGGCGCCACCCCCCAAAACAACACCATCCGCTTCTGGATTCGGGACAACGGCCCCGGTATCCCCCCCGATTACATCCCCAATCTCTTCCTCCCCTTCAGCCGCGTTACTCAACTTAACATTGAAGGGCATGGCCTCGGCCTCTCCATCGTCCACCGCATCATCAAAAAACTGAACGGCCAAGTCGGTGTCGATAGCACCCTCGGCCACGGCGCCACCTTCTGGTTCACCCTCCCCGCCAACTAATTTAACCTGCAAACAAAATGCTCAAGACAAAGGATATTCATATGTCATCATTCACACTCCCCCCCACCACCCACATCGGCACCCTCACTCTCACCGTCCGTGATCTCAACCGCCAAATCCAATTCTACACTACCATCATCGGCCTCACCCTCCTTAACCAAACACCCACCAACGCCACCCTCGGCTCCCCCACCAAACCCCTCATCAACCTCCACGCCAACCCCCAAGCCCAACGTCACCAACCCGCCACCGGCCTCTTCCACCTCGCTATCCTCCTCCCCACCCGCTCCCATCTTGCCCACTGGCTCTTCCACTTCCTCTCCCTCGGCTACCAACTCCCCGGCGCCGCCGACCACGGCGTCAGCGAAGCCCTCTACCTCAACGACCCCGAAGGTAACGGCATCGAAATCTACCGCGACCGCCCTCGCCACCAATGGCCCATGAACGGCCAACATATCGCCATGGTCAGCGAACGCCTCGACTTCAACAACCTCCTCGCCGACCGCCCCTCACAACCCTTCACCACCCTCCCCGACAAAACCACCCTCGGCCACATCCACCTCATGGTCAATAACCTCACCACTAACCTCAACTTCTACACCCAAACCCTCGGCTTCACCCTCATGCAAGGCAACTACCCCGGCGCTAAATTTATCGCCGCCGGCGGCTACCACCACCACCTCGGCCTCAATACCTGGCACTCCGCCAACGCCCCCGCCCCTCCCGCCGATGCCCTCGGCCTCCACCATTACACCATCCGCCTCCCCCACCAAACCGCCCTCGACCAACTCACCACCCACCTCGCCACCCAGGACCTCAACCCCCACGACCTCACCGACCCCGCCGGTAACCGCCTCCAATTCACCCTCTAACTACAGGTAGCGCGATTTGTTAAATCGCCAGACTTCCAACGAAACACCCCTCCTCACCCCACCAACCAATAAAAAATCCCCCCAATCCCCAAAATCCGCGTCAAAACCCTCCAACCCTAACACAAACCAACCCCCACCCCAAACATACGCATACCTACAACACACACCCTATCACTTCACCTATCAACAAAAAATTCCCCCAACAATTTGACGCCAACCCATTCCCCAACTATCATATAAACGAATAACAAATTTCCATCCCAAAAGTAAGAAATCCCCCCCCACCTGCATCTATCTACTAACAAACACTTACTTATCACTCCCCATTTCTCAGGCACAGGAGCAAACTGGTGCGTCATCTAATTAATCAACTTAAACATTGGTGGTACCGCCGCCAATACCTAAAACAAAGCCAAGCCCCCCTCCCTCCACCACTCGTCAAAAGCTTATTAGAACAAACAGCCATCACCGCCGAGGATGATTACGCTTGCGTCGATTGCGATCAACTCATCGACCAATTCACCGAAGCCCTCGCCCGTGGCGAACCCGCTGCCAAACTCATGCCTCAAGTTCAAAAACATCTCGATATGTGCGGCTACTGCCATGAAGAGTTCGAAGCTTTACTCAGAATCCTCAAAGCAGAACAAAAACTATCATAGGAGAATTTTATGACCCAAAAATACGACGCCATTATCATCGGTTCTGGTCAAGGCGGTAATCCCTTAGCCCATAAGTTAGCTGATGCTGGCTGGCAAGTCGCCCTCATCGAAAAAGAATACCTCGGCGGCACCTGCGTCAACTACGGCTGTACCCCCACCAAAACGATGATGGCCAGCGCTCGGCTCGCCCACTACGCCCGCACCGCCCCCCGCCTCGGCGTCGAAACCGGCCCCATCTCCGTCAACCTCCAAAAAGTGATCGACCGCAAGAACGACATCGTCCACCAATGGCGCCAAGGCCAACAAGAAAACACCGCCAGCCGTCCCTCCCTACACCTCTACCGCGGCCACGCCCGCTTCACCGCCCCCCACACCATCGCCGTCAATGACGACCTCCTCACCAGCACCCACATCATCATCAACACCGGTACCCGCCCCCGCACCATCCCCCTCCCCGGCCTTGACACCATCGACTACCTCACCAACCGCACCATCATGCAACTCACCAACCTCCCCGAACACCTCCTCGTCCTTGGCGGTAGTTACATCGGCCTCGAATTCGGTCAAATGTTCGCCCGCTTCGGTAGCCGCGTCACCATCATCGAACGCGCTAAAAATATCATCTCCCGTGAAGATTCCGATGTCGCCCAAACCTTACAAGACGCCCTCACCAATGAAGGGCTAACCATTCACACCAATAGCCAAGCCAAAGCCGTTACCCCCAACGGCTCGGCCGGCCTCACCCTCACCATCGACACCGCCGATGGCACCACCCACAGCATCATCGGCTCCCATCTCCTCCTCGCCATCGGCCGCCAACCCAACAGCGATGACCTCGGTCTCGATAAAGCCGGTATTGAAACCGACTCACGCGGCTACATCAAAACAGACGAATTCCTCCAAACCAATGTCGATGGCGTCTGGGCCATGGGCGATGTCAAAGGCGGCCCCGCCTTCACCCACATCGCCTACGACGACCACTTTACCATCTACCAAGCCCTCATCAACCAACAACAACGCTCCATCGCTAATCGCATCATCCCCTACGGCTTATTCACCGACCCCGAACTCGGCCGCGTCGGCCTCAGCGAAAAAGAGGCCCGCGCCCAAGGCTACAAACTCAAAATCGGCTCCATCCCCATGTCTTGGGTCGCCCGCGCCATCGAGCGGGACGAAACCGCTGGCCTCATGAAAATCGTCATCAACGCCGAGAATGACCGCATCCTCGGCGCCGCCATCCTCGGCGCCGAAGGGGCCGAACTCGTCCAAACCCTCATGGCCCTCATGATGGCCGATGCTCCCTACACAATTTTTGAAAAATCTATCTACATCCATCCCACCCTCACCGAGGGTTTCTTTACCTTGATGGATAATGTCCAACCAGTCGACTAAATCGACACCTACAACTGACTATAAGGAGTCAATCACATGCCTAAAGCAATATTTAATGGAACTGTCATCGCCGAAAGCGACCAAACCATCCTTCTCGAAGGCAATCATTACTTCCCCCCCAACACCATCAAACATCAATACTTCATGCCCAATAGCCGGACCACCATCTGCCCCTGGAAAGGGATGGCCAACTATTACGACATCTCCGTCGGCGATCAATCCAGCACCGCCGCCGCTTGGTACTACGCCGCCCCCAAAACCGCCGCCAAAGAGATCGAAGGCCACATCGCCTTCTACAGCAACAAAGTAAAAATCGAAGAGTAATATATAGGTAGTACGATTTGCTAAATCGTACTACCTATCCCCCACCCACCACCTGCTCCCAAAACCTCAGCCCCCCCACCTCCAAATCCCCACTCAAATCAAAATACGCTGCCCCCACCTCAACCGCGCCAAAATGGGCGAGGAACGGCCGTTCCTCCCCATCCCCCGGATACACCAACCACGCCCGCTTCCCCCCCTGTAACTGCGCATACGCCACCATCTGATTCAAATCAGCCGCTCCCGGCCGCCCCCCATCCTTATACTTCGTATCCAACACCACCACCTCCCCCCCTGGCCCGGCCAACACCATATCAATCTGATACCGCATCACCTCTCCACCCACCCCCCGTACCGGCACCGACCTCTGAACCTGCAACTGCCACCCCTCGGCCAAATTCTGCCCCAACCACCCCGCCACAAACTTTTCAAACAGATACGGTAACTTAATCACAAACGACCGCATCAACCGTCCATCCCCCGTCGCCGCCGGGCCCAACTGCTCTAAAATAAACGCACATACACCATGCAACCATTCATAATCCGCCGCCAACCGACTATAAACCCGCCCTTCACAATCCGCCGCCGTAAACGCCCGCCACCCCACCTCACCCCGTAACGCATGATACGCCTTCCCCACTACCCCCCGCGCCTCATCTACCCACCCCGCCGCCAACAACTGCCCCAACGTATACAACAATATCTGATTATCTTCATGATCAACACCACTCACCTGATGCCGCGTCCGTATCGCCAACGGCAACCCCCCTCGGCCAAAATCAGCCGTCACCAATCGCCCCCGAATCGCCCCCCTACTCTCCACCGTCCCATACTGCCGCCACAACCCCCGCCGCACCAACCGCAACACCCCCTCCGCCAACAACAAACCCACCCCCTCCAAAAAATCAACCACACTCCCCGTCTCATACACCCCCGCCACCACCGGCCACCGCTCCAACCCATACGCATACGCCCACATCCGCCACACATTCTGCAACGGCAACCGCGCCTGTAAATCGAACACATACCCCTCGGCCATCACAATGCGCCCCAACCACCCCTGATTATAAAGCACCCACTCATCATTCGTCACGGGACTCGGAAATGTAACCCCCACCCCCTGTCCTTGCTCCCGCCACAAACGCTCCCCCAGCGCCAGCGGCAACGACGCCGCTGGCAACCGGACCGACCTATACGCCGGTAAAACAATAACCGTCACCGATTATTAACCCTGCACGATGAAAAACCACGTATCATCATCTTCCGTCTGTTCATGTTCCGTAAATTTAATCTCCAAATTATGCTTCTCAATCAACGCCAACGCATTCATCAATGCTTGCCGCGCCGTATTCGGCGGCTTCTCCTCCGCCAACTCCTTCGCCGATTGATACACAAACGCCCGAATCGAACTCTCACCCAAAACATCCACCCGATACGTCTTCTTATCAGCCAATGTCCGTGGCGTCGTCCGAATAATTAAAGTATGCATCATACACTCCTTTTCAAAAAACTAATAATACACGCCTAAATGCGCTCAATCATAACATCTAGACCCGCCCCATTTTAGCGCCAATAGCCCGTAACGCAAAATCCCCACACCCCAAAACGTCATGTCGAGCGCAGGGATGGTCGCCCCACAATTACTAATGCATCCCACCAAAAACAAGAACATCCCGAAGTCGAGACATCTGCCTGAGTGGTACTCAATGAATCATAAACCAACGGCACCCCAATTAAGAGCTATCATACCTGCGCAGGCAGATATCCACTACCTAAACTCACCTCTAACTCAGGCTTGTTCTGAGCAAATCCCACATCCCATGTCGTCAAAACGCCCTCACCAACGTTGAGTAAGTAACGATTGCACCACCATTATCTTACTTCAACCAAAAAGGACGCCCATTCATGACCATACAAAACCCCCACGACCATTTCTTCCAGCAAAGCTTCAGCCATACCCACATCGCCCGCAACTACTTAGAAGAATACCTCCCCACTCACCTTCTCCCCCTCTTCGACCTCACCCACCTCGAACTCCAATCTGATAGCTTCATCGATAACGAACTCCGCCAACACCAATCCGATATGCTCTATCGGACCCAGCTCATCACCGGCGAAAACGCCTACTTTTACTTTCTCTTCGAGCACAAAAGCTACCACGACCCCTTAGTACCCCTTCAACTATTACGCTACATGGTTCGCTTCTGGGAACAACAAGAAAAAGAGCAAAGCCCCCTCCAACCCATCT